>DATKJY010000262.1:0-9587 GCA_035543175.1 Candidatus Acidiferrum sp. | reverse complement strand
TGAGAAACCGCTCCGACTCCATCGCCATCCAGAATTCTACTTTGTTCGATGGCAGGTTGTAGAAATAGACCGTCTGATCTTCACTCGTTCCGGCATTGAGCCCCTCGCCCCCTTCTTCTTCCACCAGATCGCCGAATTGATTGGGGATAACCAGCTGATATGATGCCTCCCGAGCTGCCTCGTACTGCTTGGTTAGGTCCGCGATCTTGGCTGAATCCGCCAACCGTCCCTTGTTGCGCTCGGCTCTCAACTGCATGAAGACCGAGTCCTCCGCCGCGATCAGCTTCTCTTCCTTCTTGTAGTCTTTCGTGCCGATCGTCGTCGTCCCCTTGAACGCCATGTGCTCGAACATGTGCGCGATACCGGTGTATCCTTTCGGATCATCCACCGCACCGGCGTTCACGTACGTTACGAACGAAACCACCGGTGCATCGTGACGTTCCATCACGATGACGCGAAGCCCGTTCTTGAGAGTTGATTCCGTGATTTTTGATTCGAGTGTCGTGAAATCGAACCCGAATGCTTTCGGCACGGTCCAGAGTGCCAGGCCGGTCAGAGCCACGAGCATGGCCGCCCTGGGAATCCTCTTTATCATTAGTACCTCCATGGTGAATTAAAAAGGCGCATAGTTTAGCCTCTGAATTAAGCTCCCACCCAATTGACTGTCAAGCGGTTATTGGAAATAGAGCATGTGCGTGAGATAGTCGTTCCCATTAACCCCGTCATTCCCATTATCTCTTCACCTGTACGGTAGACCTGACTCATTGTTCGATTTTTGTGCAGTAGGGGAGAGCAGGAGAATGGGAAGAAATCTTGTCGAACCCGGTATTACGGACAGAAGATCA
Source organism: Candidatus Acidiferrum sp. (assembly GCA_035543175.1). Classification (GTDB taxonomy): domain Bacteria; phylum Zixibacteria; class MSB-5A5; order GN15; family FEB-12; genus DATKJY01. Next base: position 8,742 of record DATKJY010000262.1, on the reverse strand, counting down.
AGGCAACTCTATTTCAGGCAAGGAGAACGACCATGAAAACAAGAGTGATTCTGTCCACCGCTGCACTGCTGTTTGCGGTGCTCTCTATCTCTGCATGCGCCACTTCAAAGACCGGTCGCCTCGAAGGCTCTGTGTCGGAATTCGACACCGGCAATCCTATCCCCGGCGCGCTGGTCTCTGTTATCGGCACGACCTTCACCACGTTGACGGACACTCAGGGTAGCTTCTCCTTTGATGATGTCGAAGTCGGCCTGTACGATGTGAGCATCACCCGTACTGGTTACGACCCCATCACCATCAAGGCCGTGAAAATCACCAGCTCTGCCACGCGCACGCTCTCTGTTTCATTGAAGAGAAGCGCAAAGGTAGATTCGAAGGGCGCTCCGCTCACCACAACCAAACTCCAGGCCCCCGCAATGAGCGCCGGACAACTGTCGCCGCAAGGAGATTACCTTCGAAAGGAAAAGGCTTCAGGTGAAGTCGATCGTGAGCAGACGACGGACAAAAGGGTAGTGGACGACGGAATAACTCAGTCCGCGCCTTCGGACAATTACGGCCGCGAGTACATCGCCCCATGCCCGCAGCCGTCAATTCCCATGCCGCAGCCGCTCCCGCGCGACATGTACTTCCAGGATTACGGCACCAATGGCTTTGTCGACACGCGCCACGATCGTCTCTCGACCTTCGCTGCCGATGTTGATGACGCCTCCTACAACCTTGCCAAACAGTACCTCCTCGAAGGCAACCTGCCGCCGCAGGACGCGATTCGCGTCGAAGAATTCGTCAATCATTTTGACTATGGCTACCGCGCGCCCGATGACGCTCCGTTCCGCATTTTCACGGAACTGTCCTCCTCTCCATTTCGCGTCAATTCGGTGCTGCTGAAACTTGGCATCAAGGGCCGTGAACTGAGTAGGGGAGAGCGCAAGCCGCTCCGCCTGACTTTTGTGATCGACTGCTCCGGCTCGATGAACTACGACAATCGCATCGAACTGGTCAAGCAGGCGCTGCGCATGATGGTCAACCAGTTGAACAAACGCGACCAGGTCGGCATCGTCAGCTACGGCTATTATGCCTCCGTCGTCCTCAACCCGACCTCGATTTCAAACCGTCGTGAGATCTTCGGCGCCATCGATCGCCTGTACCCGAACGGCTCCACCTATGCTGAAGCCGGCCTGAAGCTCGGATACCAGATGGCCAACCAGCAGTTCTCCAACGGTTGTAACAACGATATCGTGCTGTTCTCAGACGGTGTCGCCAATGTCGGTCGGGTCGACGCCGATGACATTATGAGCCAGATCAAACGCTTCGCCTACAAAGGCATCACGCTCTCGACATTCGGCGTAGGAATGGGGAACTACAACGACGTTCTGCTTGAGAATCTGGCTAAAGAGGGGAACGGCCGTTACGCCTACGTCAACAATATTGATGAAGCCCGCAAGCAGTTCGTCGAGCAATTGACCGGCAACGTGCAGGTGATCGGCCGCGATATGAAAATCCAGTTGGAATTCAACCCGACCGTGGTCGCTTCGTATCGTCTTCTTGGTTACGAGAATCGCGCCGTGGCGGACCGCAAATTCCGTGACAGCCGTCAGGATGGGGGAGAGGTCGGTTCGGGCCATGAAGTCACCGCGTTGTACGAGCTGATGCTCACCGGCCGCCGCACCGACGACAACATCGGTGCTGTCGCTGTCCGCTGGAAAAACCCCGGTGAAACCGAAGTCACCGAGGTCGACAAGGACATCGCCACAGCCGAGTGCCGCCGGGACTTCTATGCCGCCCGTCCTGAATTCCGCCTGGCCTTCGTCGCCTCGCAGTTCGCCGAGATCCTCAAAGGCACCGCCTACAGCGAACGCATCGATCTGGACGACCTCTCCCGGATGGCCCATGACATCGACAGTGAACTGAACACCGAACAGACCGGCGAACTGGTCAGTCTGATCGACCGCGCCGCCAGCCTCTCCGGCTACCATTCGGAGTGGAAAGACTGATAACGTACAATCACCTTGTTGACTATACCTGTGACAAGAGCGCCGGACTCACAATCCGGTGCTTTTTCTATTGCATAAAAATGGATTGAATGCTACATTTAGGTTAGATAATCAAGACCATATCGGACTCAAAGGGTGTTCGTGAAACGAGCTTTTGTCCTTCTTGCGTTGCTCAACCTGTGCGGCATCGCAACGGCCCGCACCCTCCACGTGCCGTCAGAGTATGCCACTCTTGCTGACGCTTGGGCGGCACTTCAACGATGCGACGATCCATTTTCGACTCCGTGCGATACGATTCAACTCGCCCCTGGTGTCTACTCCGGAGCAGGCTTTGTGAGTTTCGACGTCGGAAGCAGATGTGTGGCAATCGTCGGCGCCCGGGGAGCAGATAAATCCGTAATTGACTTACAGGGTGGTCAATTCTTGAAAATTCCGACAGGGCTTCCTGAGATTTGTCTCCTCGATCTCAAGTTTACCGCTATTCCATCGTTCGATTCCGTAAACGGAAACGTGATTGATCAACCGTCACTTGATCCGGATGTTCGCCAACTGCTTGTGTCGCACGGATGCAATAGTCTCACCAAGTACTTTTATGGTCAATACAACAATGATTTCGCCAAATGGTATGAAGCAGGGTTCCTGACGTACGTCAATGGCGTTGCAATTTGCGATAGCCTTGAGAAACTTCCTGCTATTGAAAAAACAGATCTGCAGCCAATGTCTTACTCCGAGTTGCTCCAGGATGTCACTTTGGCTCACGGCTCGACCGTCATCCAATCCGATTACCGGTACAGGTGTACCAAATTCAAGCACTGCTCTTTCGACAGCAATACGATAGCTCTGTCTCTGAATGGATACGCCGATTTCATATTTGACTCCTGTCGATTCGAACATAATAACACGGGCATTTACACCTATGACGAAATATCAATCGCCATCACCGACTGTCTGTTCCACGGTAATGGTTGGGCGACCTCGTGCCTTATGTTGCCCTCGCTGAGCATCACTAACAGCGCTTTTGTATCTAATGGAATCGGCGTAGAAGTTACGGACGCCAATGGAATGGATCTCACTCACAATCTATTCTACCACAATTTCTTTGGTGTGGAAGAGCCGTACTACATGGGCGACACATCCTATTACCCTGGAATCGCCTGTAATATGTTCGCTGACAATTTCAGGAACTTCGAAGGATATCTCGTCGATGTCTCTGATACTCTCGGTAACTTCTCAAGAAATCCCCACTTCTGCGATACCACCCAGTCGTGGTCACGTGTCGCCGATGTGTCGCCTCTCTTACCGTCCAATAATGATTGTCACGTCCTGATCGCAAACGCAGTATCCGCCTGCGGCTGCTGCTTCGGCACAGTCGGCAATATCGACTACGACGACGCCAACTCCGTCGATATCGGAGATCTCTCTACTCTGGTGGATTACCTGTTTTTCGCCGGGCCTATCGCGTGTCAATCGGAAGCAGACATTGATCGCTCGTCCTCTGTGGACATCGCCGACCTGACCGGGCTCATCGATTATCTCTTCGGTACCGGCTGGCCTCTTCCGCAATGCCTGTAAATTGAAAAGGCCCTCGATTCAGTTTGAACCGAAGGCCTAAATGGTTTGCCATATTGGCGCAAGAACTTGAGCTTACCACCAGCTTATCAGCTTCGGCTTCCGCGTGTGCGGCATGTGGCTGTTCTTCGGCACGACCCGCGCCGTTATGCCGAACCGCCCCGACTCAGCGCACGTGACCTCACCGGAGTAAACATAGACGCCGTCACTCGGCGGTTTCGACTGACCATCGCTCAACACCGTTTCCACCGGCGTGAACGACAGAAGCTGCTCGGTCGAGTTCAATCGCCCCGCTACAATCTCAACCCGCACGTCGTCAGGCGTGATAGCGCCCAGCAGCACGTGCATCTTGACCGGAATCTTCTGCCCGACCTCAACCGTCGGCCCTACCTCCGGAATCTCGATGTCCTTGATGGCGATTTTATCCCAGCTCTTGCCGATTCGATCCATCCAGCCGGCCACCTGCCGGTTCACCGCAAAATTGTTGGCGCTTAACTCTACCGAACTCTTGAGCGCCGGCGCGTAAAACTGATCGGTGTAATGCATCAGCATCCGCTGCGCGGAGAATTGCTGCCCCGCCTGACGGACCGAATTCTTCATGATCGTGATCCATTCGAGCGGATAGCTCTTGCCGTTCCGATTGTAGAACATCGGAATCACTTCCCGCTCGAGCACATTGTACAGCGCTTCGGACTCCAACTTATCCTGAATGTCCAGATTGTCGTATTCCTCGCCGTTGCCGATCCGGAATCCGACCTCATCGCTGTATGCTTCCGCCCACCAGCCGTCGAGCACCGACAAATTCAACGCCCCGTTCATGGCCGCTTTCATCCCCGATGTCCCCGATGCTTCCTCCGGCCGTCTCGGATTGTTCAACCAGACATCTGACCCCTGCACGAGATAGCGGGCGACGTTGATATCATAATCTTCGAGGAAAATGATCCGGTTGCGGAATCGCTCCTCGTTGACATGCGCGATAATCTTCTTGATGATCTCTTTCCCCGGATTATCCAGCGGATGCGCTTTCCCCGCGATGATAAACTGCACCGGGTACTTCTCATTGTTGACAATCCGGTTCAGCCGCTCCGGGTCAGTAAACATCAGATATCCCCGCTTGTAGGTCGAGAACCGCCGCGCCATCCCAATCGTCAATATATTCGGATCAAGCACCTGATCGGCCCGTTGGATATCCACCTGCGAGGCTCCCCGGCGGCTCAATTGTGCTCTGAGTCGCTTGCGCGCAAAGAACACTAAGCGTTCGCGACGCTTACTATGCACTCTCCAAAGCTCGATATCGGGTATTCGCTCCGTTTTATCCCAGACTTCCGGCGCCCCCGGCCGCTCCGTGTAGCGCGGTCCGAAATACGATTCGTACAAATCGCTCATGTCGTGCGATATCCACGAGGACCCGTGCACACCGTTCGTAATCCCCCGAATCGGGACCTCTTCGTTCGGCAGCTCCGGCCAGATATTGTGCCACATATTTCGTGACACCTGTGCGTGAAGCAGCGAAACGCCATTGCAGAACGCCGAGCACTTCAGCGCCGCTACCGTCATGCAGAACGGCTCATTTTCGTCGGTCGGATTCACCCGGCCAAGCGCGAGGAAATCTTTCCACGGGACGCCCAACTGCTTGACCATGTTGCCGAGATAGCGGTACACCAATACCGGGTCAAACCGCTCATTGCCCGCCGGAACCGGCGTATGTGTGGTGAATACTGTCGTCGACCAGATATAATGCTGTGCCTCAGCGTAACTCAGCCCATTCTCCTGCATCATATAGCGGATCCGCTCCAACGCCAGAAACCACGAGTGACCTTCGTTGCTGTGGTAAATCGTCGGCTCCAGCCCCATCGCCCGCAGCGCGCGAATTCCGCCGATACCCAGGACGATCTCCTGTCGTATTCGCATATCCTTGTCGCCGCCGTACAGCACCGAGGTAATATCCCGCGACTTGCTGGCATTTTCCGGAATATTCGTGTCGAGAAGGTAGAGCGGTACCAGCCCGACCATCACTTTCCATATCTGAAGCTTTACCGGCACGCCGTCGAGTTCCACCCCAACCCGAATCGGCTCGTCCTTCTCGTTCTTCACGAGTTGGACTGGCATGTGGTACCAGTCGTTCTCCTCATAGCGCTCCTGCTGCCACCCGTCGCTTGAAAGGAACTGACGGAAATATCCATAGCGATATAACAGCCCCACTGCCGTCATCGGGATCCCTAAGTCCGACCCCGATTTCAAGGTATCACCCGACAGAACCCCAAGACCACCGGAATACACCGGAAGCCCCGTATCCAGTCCATATTCGAGAGAGAAATATGCTACCTTGGTCTGCTCGATATCGGCGTACTTGTAGTGAAACCATTTTTTACGGGTGAGATAATCGCGGTACTTTTCGTAGACCCGATCCAGACCGATCAGAAATGCCTCATCCTGCGATGCCTTCAAAAGCGTCTCCTGGGGCAGTCGGGCGAGCATCTCAACCGGGTTTTGGTAGCAGGCCTCCCACATGTCGGCGTCGAGCCGAATGAACAGCCGGACAATTTCCCAATTCCAGGAATACCACAGGTTGTGGGCCATTTCCTGAAGGGGTGCTATACGTTCCGGGAGTCTTGGAAGAACTAAAAGCTGTTTTACGCGCATGTCACTTCCCTGTTTACTTCGGCTGGACTACCAACCCCGTCCTAGCCTCAAGGTACTGTATCGACTTATTTGGCCGCAAGTTAACTAATCGACGATTGATATACGCGGCCGCCGCCCGAATGCAGCATCCCTGCCACCTTCAGGCCTAACTAAACATGCCGATTATAGATAACAAAATGCGGGTCTACTGCCAAATAATAGTTTTCCGGAACCTGTGACTGTGGTAAGATAGGGGTATGGCTAAGAACAAAAAGCGAATAGGCGTCCTGACCGGCGGCGGCGACTGCCCGGGCCTGAATGCCGTTATCCGTGCGGTCGTCAAGACGGCCGAAAATGACTACGATATCGAAACGGTCGGCTTTTTCGATGGTTACGAGGGTTTGGTCGAAAATCGCTATAAGACCCTCGACTCCAAGGACGTGTCCGGCCTGCTCTCTTTGGGCGGAACCATCCTCGGCACCTCCAACCGGGCCGATCCTTTCCATTACCCTGTGCTGCAGGGCGAAGATTACGTCTATCTGGATCGCTCTAGCCAGGCGATTATTAACTTTGAGAAGCTCGGCCTCGATGTTCTTATCGCCATTGGCGGCGACGGCACCATGGCCGCTTCCAACGGCATGGCCGAAAAAGGCCTCAAAATCATCGGCGTCCCCAAAACAATCGACAATGACTTGGCCGGCACTGATGTTACTTTCGGTTTTGACTCTGCGCTTGTCACCGCGACCGAAGCGATCGACAAAATCCATACCACCGCCCAGTCCCATCACCGGGTGATGATCATCGAGGTTATGGGCCGCTACGCCGGCTGGCTCGCCCTCGGCTCCGGAATGGCCGGTGGCGGCGATATCGTCCTGCTTCCGGAGTTCCCGTACGACATCGACGCTATCTGCGAACAGGTGAAAGAACGTAACTCGCGCGGCAAGAATTTTTCTATCGTAGTTGTCGGCGAAGGCGCCAAGCCGGCCGGGGGAGACATGGTTGTAAGCCGTCGCGTCAAAAATTCCCCCGACGCCATCCGTCTCGGCGGTATTTCACACCAGATCGCCGCTCAGCTTGAAGCTATCCTCAATATCGAGTGCCGCGTGACCATCCTCGGCCATCTGGTCCGAGGAGGCGCCCCCAGTGCGTTCGACCGCTTGCTGGCCACACGCCTTGGCGTTGAAGCCGTGCATCTGGCAGCGCAGGGAGTATCTGGTCGGATGGTCGCCCTGCAGCGCAACGACCTGACTTCAGTCCCACTGATTGAAGTTGCCGGCAAACAACGCAAAGTCACTCCCGATCATCCATGGGTAAAAGCCGCCGGCTCGATTGGCGTCTGCCTCGGTGTGCCGACCGGAGTAGCCTTGGATCAATATCTCGCGCACGTTGTTAAATAAGATCTGGAACCGAAACGATCAGCCGCCATTGGCCTCAGCCAAACGTAATAGGATGTATGACGATGAAAAAAACCGTTGATTCGCTTGGGATGACTACCCGCCTTAAAGATTCTCCTGCGTATAAAATCGCCTATCATGACCTGGATTTCTTGGCCCGCCGCGAACTTCGCCCCATCCGCCTACAGCTTGAACTCCTGAAACCCGAAATCATCCTGACCGAACAGAGAATAGAATCCACCATCGTAGTCTTCGGCAGCACGCGTATTGTCGAACCGGCTCTCGCAAAAAAGGCGGTCAAAGCGGCCGAGACCAAGCTGGCCGGTGACCCCGGCAACGCGATATTCAAACGCAATCTGGCTATCGCCAACTCCCTGCTCGAGAAATCCAAATACTACGACGAAGCCCGCGAGTTCGCTCGCCTGGTCTCCACCGAGTGCCAGATCGATGGCGGTAACCGCCACGAATACGTCATCGTCACCGGCGGCGGCCCCGGCATTATGGAAGCCGCCAATCGCGGCGCCCACGAAGTCAACGCCAAATCCATCGGTCTGAACATCACGCTCCCGCACGAGCAGGAGCCCAATCCCTATATCTCGCGCGATCTGTGCATGCAGTTCCATTACTTTGCGCTCAGAAAAATGCACTTCCTGATGCGCGCCAAAGCGCTCGTGGCATTCCCCGGCGGTTTCGGCACTATGGACGAACTCTTTGAGGCCCTGACACTGGTGCAGACGCAAAAAGCCGACGCCCTCCCCATCGTCCTGTTTGGCGAGAAATACTGGAAGAAATTGATCGATTTCCGCATGCTGGTCGACGAAGGCACCATCGACGAAGACGACCTCAAGCTGTTCGTCTTCGCCGATAAAGCCGCCGATGCCTGGGACTACATCAAAAACTTCTTCAAGAATAACGGGACGAAAAAGTAGATTGCCTTTTAATTAGCCTCGATAACAAAAAAGGCCGGGAGTCAACACCCGGCCTTCTTTCATTTATTAGAACCTGGGTTCACCGACCAAATCAGTCGCCCACCCCAAGCGTCTGTCCGGGGAAATACGGCCGCTGCGCCTTCTTCGCCGATGCTATCTGCCTGAGCACCTCTTTCAGATGCGCGCGCGTCATGTCGTTCAGGCCCGCTGTTACCAGCGCCCGATTTGATGCCGACT
>DATKJY010000261.1:0-4829 GCA_035543175.1 Candidatus Acidiferrum sp. | reverse complement strand
CTCTCATCGAACTCAACCTGTTTAAGAATTTCAATTTTGCAGTCTGTAACGTCGTCCTCTTCCTGTTTGGACTGGGCATGTTCGGCAGCACCTTTCTTCTGCCGATTTACTTGCAGAACTCGCTCGACTATACGCCGCTGCAGGCCGGTCTGGTGTTCCTGCCGGTCGGCATCCTGCAGGGTCTGGTGGCGCCGCTGGCCGGATGGTTCGGTGACCGATTCTCACCAAAATGGCCTGCGATATTGGGCGTTCTGGTGATGGCTCTGACCTTCTATCAATTCTCTACCCTGTCGCTCTTTTTTAGAAACATGAGATCACGGTACCGCTAGTGCTCCGTGGAATTGCCATGGGCGTTCTATTCGCCCCGCTCATGTCGCTCGCAATTTCAGAAATATCTCACAAGAAAATGGCGCAAGCATCCGGTCTGCTGAATGTCATTCGACAGATCGGAGGGAGTTTCGGCGTGGCCATGTTCGGCACGATTCTCACTCGACGCACGATCTACCATGCCGCCACCTATGGCGGCCAGGCTAACGCCTACTCCGATACGTTTAAACAAACCGTCATGAAATTGCAGTCGTGGGCGGTGAATTCAGCCGGGAGCACGTACTCTCAGGCCGCCGCTCAGGCCAAAGCACAAATCGGCGCCTTTATCGCCAATCAGGCTTTTATACAGGCTATCGATGATGTTTTCCTTCTGGCCGGCGGGATCATTGTCATCGGAGTTGTTCCGCTTCTGGTCATCCGAACTCACAAGGCAGCCGCCGGTCATCGAACAGGAAAGGAGCCGGTCGCGGCACACGCCGAATAGGATTGCAGATATGAAAATGTTTGTCGTCACAATCATAGTCCTCGCCGCATGCGTCGTCAGTCCGCGGTCGGCACAATCCGCCTCTACTGACTCGATTACCGTACAGCAGGCGGTTGAGTTGACTCTCAAAAATCACCCGGCTATCCGTCAGGCAGAGTTCGGCGTCACGGCTTCGAGCGCTCACGTCGATGCCAGCCACAGCGATAAATACCCGGACCTCTCGGTCGACGGCAAATACGTCCGGATCGGACCGGTGCCGCAGTTTGATCTTCCCGGCGAAGGTCCTCTCGAACTCGCCCCGCACAACAACTATGATTTTCACGTTGGGCTTAAGCAGACGCTCTACGATTTCGGCAAGAACGATGCCACTATCCGACTGGCCGAAACGTCGCACCAGACGGCTTCGGATTACGTCGATCTGGTGAAGTTCAATCTCGCGTATCAGACAATCGGGGTGTTCAACAATATCCTGATACTGCACCAGAGGATTGCGGTGCTGGACGAACAGCTGCAGACTCTCTCCCAACACCTTGATATCAGTGTTAAAAAAATCAACGCCGGAACCGCGACAGATTTCGACACGCTGACCATCCAGGTGCGAATCGCCGTCGTCAGAAGCGATCGTATCGACGCTCTCCATGCTTTAGAGACCCAGGAAATCATGTTTCGGCAGTTAACCGGGCTGCCCCCGGAAACACCAATTGCCCTCAGCGGGAATTTTGTCGCCGACACGGTGGCACTTAATCCGGATTCTCTTGTAACGGCTGCCGGCAACCAACGGCCGGAACTGGTTCTTTCACGCGATGCCGAGGCCGGCGCCCAATCACAGTCTCATCTGATGTCACTGGGCGACAAGCCGCTTTTGTCACTGAATGTCGCCACCGGATTTGCCAACGGATTTGAACCGAATCTTAACACCTGGAAAGGCAACTATGCGGCCGGATTGGAGTTGAAAATACCCGTTTTCAATGGTTATCGAACCAAGCGCCGGGTCGAAGAAGCCGATGCCAACCTCAATTCGGCCCGCGCCCATTCGACTGACCTGGAACGACAGATTCTCTCCGAGGTTCGACAGGCGATAGCTGGTGTCAATTCGAGCCAGGAAAAAATCGCCAGTACCGAGACGCAGGTGCGTCAAGCCGAACAAGCCGTCTCGATGGCCCGGGTCCGCTACAACGCCGGCGTGATTACCAATCTTGATTTACTCGATGCGGAGACGTCGCTGTCGCAGACCAAGCTTATTCGCGTACGCGCTCTCTATGATTACACCGTCAGCCTGAATGCCCTCGACCGTGCGACCGGTAAACGGCCGTGGTAAGCGGCTTCAGTCAGGCCGATAATTATCGCGGCGATCGGTTCGATTCCGACTCGCAGCGCACACCCGCAAGAACAGGTCTGGCGTCTCCGCAAATTGGAGGTATATTGTGAACAGGGCGGCGAAATTAATCCTCGTCGACCGACGCTACGACCATGGCCCACACCGGCACCATATTTGACCTTCGAAGGTTCTGCATTCACGACGGCCCCGGCATACGCACCACCGTGTTCTTTAAGGGGTGTCCTCTGGATTGCTGGTGGTGCCATAACCCCGAAGGCCGCTTGAAGTCAGTGGAGTCTATTACGGGTGCACCGAACAACACGGGACGATCGAGTTCGAGCCGAAAAACGTTTGGTCGACTGGTCTCGGTCAGTGACGTTCTCGACGAAGTACTTCGCGACTTGCCCTTTTACGACCAGTCCGGCGGTGGCGTGACGTTTTCGGGCGGTGAACCGATGGGGCAAATTGACTTTCTCGACGACCTGCTCACTGCTTGCTCCAACGCGGGCCTCCATTGTACGGTCGACACCTGTGGCTACGCCCCGTTTGTCGATTTCGAGCGAATACGAGACAGAGTCAATTTGTTCCTTTTTGATCTCAAGCTGATGGACCCGGCCGCACACCAGACCTACATCGGGGTCTCCAACGAGATGATTCTCTCGAATCTCGCCGATTTGTCTGAGCTCGGCTCTCCAGTCGAAATCCGGCTGCCGTTGATACCGGACATCACCGATACGCAGGAAAACCTCGAGGCTGTGGCTGCGTTCCTCAAGCCCCTCAATTCGATTCGGCGGATCAGCCTGTTGCCGTACAATAGGCTCGGCGAAGATAAAGTGGAGCGGTTTGACCTTCCCGGGCGCCGCCTCCACCTCCAGACACAAAATCCTGAGGCGCTGGAAGAAAAAGCTTCATATCTTCGCAGTAGTGGTTTCGAAGTCAGGATTGGAGGTTAGGACTGTGAACGAACGGATCAGAAAACTGCGAGAACAAAGCCTCCATGCGGCTCCAACAATCTCGCTGGAGCGCGCCAAGCTCCTTACCGAGTTCTATCAAAGTGATGTCGCTTCCCGCGTTTCGGTCCCGGTCGCACGGGCGCTGGCGTTTAAATATCTTCTCGAACACAAGTCTATCTGCATAAATGAAGGTGAACTGATCGTTGGGGAGCGCGGACCTTCCCCTAAAGCCGCCCCCACCTATCCGGAGATCTGCACGCATTCGCTCAGAGATTTCGAAATTCTCCACACGCGGGAGAAAGTCTCGTTTGCGGTCGACGAGCATGCACGACGCACCCAGCAGGATCAGATCATTCCGTTCTGGTCCGGGCAATCCATTCGCGACCGGATTTTCAAGTCAGTTGATCCTGAGTGGCTCGACGCCTACCAGGCTGGAGTCTTCACGGAGTTCCAGGAGCAACGGGCGCCGGGACACACCGTTCTGGGTGACAAGATTTATCATAAGGGATTCCTTGACATCAAGCAGGACATTCAGCAGAGCCTTGACCACCTCGACTTTTACAACGACCCTACCGCATTCGACAAACGCGAGGAATTGAAGGCGATGGCGATCGCCGCCGACGCACTGATGCTTCTGGCCGTACGCTACGCCGACAAACTCGATCAATTGGCAGCATCGGAAACGGAATCCACTCGTAGTTCAGAACTCAAACAAATGGCCGACACTTGCCGGAAAGTCCCGGCTCACGCCCCTCGCACTTTCTGGGAAGCGCTCCAGTATTACTGGTTCGTGCATCTTGGTGTCATCACCGAGCTCAACACTTGGGACTCTTTCAATCCCGGCCGGCTCGATCGCCATTTGCTGCCGTTTTATCGGAGCGATATCGAAAACGGTCTGTTAACTCGCGAGCGCGCAATCGAGTTGCTCCAGTCGTTCTGGGTGAAATTTAACAATCAGCCCGCGCCGCCGAAAGTCGGCGTCACCGCCCAGGAGAGCAACACCTACACCGATTTCTGCCTCATCAATATTGGCGGCGTCACCGAATCCGGTGAAGACGCCTGCAACGAGCTGTCATTCATGTTGCTCGATGTAATCGAACAGATGCGGCTGTTGCAGCCCAGTTCGATGGTCCAGATAAGCAAGAAAAGCCCGGAGAAGTTGTTGCTTCGCGCGCTCAAAATAATCCGCACCGGTTACGGGCAACCGTCGCTGTTCAACACCGATGCCATCGTCGCCGAAATGCTGCGCCAGGGCAAATCTATTGTCGATGCCCGCAACGGTGGCGCGAGCGGTTGTGTCGAGACCGGCGCTTTCGGCAAGGAAGCGTATATCCTGACCGGTTATTTCAATGTTCCCAAAATTCTTGAAATAACCTTGAATGACGGCCTCGACCCGCGCACCGGGAGGCAGCTCGGTCCGAAAACCGGCGACCCGAACAAATTTGCGACCTTCGACGAGTTCTATGATGCCTTCGCTGTGCAACTGAAGTACTTCATCGACATCAAGATTAAAGGCAATGTCGTCATCGAGCGGCTCTGGGCTGAGTATCTTCCGGCTCCCTTCCTCTCGCTTCTCATCGATGACTGCATCGCCAACGGTAAAGATTACAACAACGGCGGCGCCCGCTACAACACGTCATACATCCAGGGGGTCGGCCTCGGCACCATCACTGATTCGCTGACCGCCATCAAATATCATGTCTACGATCGAAAAGACATTTCGATGTCCGAATTGATTCAGACGCTG
>DATKJY010000260.1:0-3186 GCA_035543175.1 Candidatus Acidiferrum sp. | reverse complement strand
GAAGTAACGGCATCGGGTGAGACGTTCAAACTCGAAGAACCTTTTTTCGTGCTGGCGACACAGAACCCGATTGAGCAAGAAGGTACTTACCCGCTTCCGGAAGCGCAGCTCGACCGATTTATGTTCAACGTGTTTGTGGATTATCCGTCGGAGAACGAAGAGCATACGATCGTCAAGACGACCACGGCCGTTCCCACGTATGAGTTGACCAAGGTGCTGTCTGCTGATGAAATCGTCGTGTTCCAGAAATTAGTGCGTCGGGTGCCGGTATCGGATCATCTGATTGAGTATGCAGTCGAGCTGGTCCGCAAGACCCGACCGCATGAACTGGGGGCGCTCGAGTTCGTTAAGAACTGGGTGAACTGGGGAGCCGGACCTCGGGCATCGCAGTATCTGATTCTGGCTGCGAAGACGAAAGCGATATTGGAAGGTCGCCCGACTCCGGGGCCGGAAGATGTGCGTTTTGCGGCATATCCGGTGCTGAGGCATCGCATCGTGACATCGTTTAACGCCGAAGCGGACGGGGTGGACACGATGGAGATCATCAAGCGGATTCTGGAGACGGTGAAGGAGAAAGCGTGAGCGTGGTGTGAGCGTCTTTCGCCAGTGGCCCTCATCCGCCCGCCAAGGGCGGGCACCTTCTCCCGAAAACGGGAGAAGGAGACGTCGTCTCTTTTGACTGGCGGAAATGAGAGAAATGCGACGAATTCAGCGGGCAGGTGTGAATTGTTGAGCTCTCTCCTATGCTAGTATTCAGACACAAACAGAAGCGGCTCCGCCCCAGGTCTTCGTCAAGCATCGCCACGGGTTTTCACCTCTCCCTTCGGGAGAGGTCGGCCGTTTCGGCCGGGTGAGGGTTTTGTTTGGTGAGGTTCACATTCAATGCATGTCGTAGCAGCTGCGACATGTTAGCGTTCGGTTCTATCGATGGTAGATGAAGTGAAAGACATATCCGTATTCGAGCGGCATGCCCTGGCGACGCTTCCCCCCTGGGCTAAGCTGTTCGTGGGGTTGTTCGTGTCGCTCATGCTGTGCGTGTGCTTCTGGGCGACCTGGATGTTCTGGGAGACGCGGCAGGTAGTCGATGTCGATAAACTTCCCGCGTATCTGAAACCGGACACCAGCGAAGTTTCGGTCCGTGATCTTTCCAAAGGCGTGCGGAGTGATCTGGCGGAAATCATGAGCGACAGCGCCGCGGTCCTCGCGCCGAACTGGGACACGCAACAGGCGGGGCGGGAAGTCCCCCTCGACAGCGCCGCGATTGTGCGAATTGCCCGGAATGCCATTCGGGATTCACTTGATGAGATTGCCGGCGACGCTGATCTGGAGCCGGCGATTATGCCGGAAGGGAGATTCCGCCACAATCTCGGTCTGGCGCATACACACGTGAACGGGCAGACGCTTCTGTTCTTCGCGATCGGATTTGTGTTTCTGTTCAGTTCGGCCAAACCGAAACTGAAGCGGATTTTGTACTGGGTATTTGGCGTGTCGGTGCTGTGCCATGCGATTGGATTAACGGGGCGCGACTATTCGTGGTTTTTCGATGACCTTCTGGCCGTGAGCGGCATGGCGATACTGGGGTCGATAGTGTACATGGCGATGATTATCTACGTCGATCTCGGACGCAAGCCGGTGAAATGACCATGCCGACCGATTATCGCCAATACCTCAAACCGGATACCGTCTCCAAGCTAAAGGGGATGGAGCTTCGCGCGCGACTGGTGGTCGAAGGGTTCATCGCCGGGCTTCACAAATCCCCCTATCACGGATTTTCGGTCGAGTTTGCCGAACACCGGCAATACATGCCGGGGGACAATATCCGGGATATCGACTGGAAAGTTTACGCCAAGTCGGATCGGTATTACATCAAGGAATACGAAGAAGAGACCAACCTCAAAGGGTATCTGCTTCTGGACTGTTCGCGTTCGATGGCGTATCGCTCGGCGGCGGAGATAAGCAAACTCGATTATGCCGGGATGCTCTCCGGCGCGCTGTCATATATGATGCTTCGGCAACGGGATGCGGTCGGGTTGGTGACATTCGACCAGAAAATCCGACGCTACATTCCCCCGCGCTCACGCTCCGGACACCTTCACGTGCTACTGAATGAGATCGCATCGCAGCAACCTTCGGAACTGACAGATATCTCGGTCGCATTGCACGAGATGGCGGAGCGGATCAAGCGTCGGGGGTTAGTCGTGGTGATGTCGGATTTGCTTGATGACGCCACCAAGATCATCTCAGGGCTGAAGCATTTCCGGTACAACAAGCACGAGGTGATAGTCTTCCATATTCTCGATCCGCGCGAGCGGGATTTTGGGTTCGGCCAGGAAGCGGTGTTCAAGGACATGGAGACGGGTGAGGAGATCACGACGCTTCCGTACCAGATGAAGAAGGAGTACGCTCGCGAGGTGAAAGCGTTCGCCGAGGAGATCGCGATGGCCTGCCGCCAATCCGATATCGATTATCATCCGATCGACACGGCCACACCGTTCGACAAAGCGCTGTACGCATTTCTGGCGAAGAGGGAGAGGTTGTATTAGGGGGAGCCTAGGCGAGTCTGTCATGCTTAACGAGAGCGCCTTGCGTTGTCCTGATGAATAGTTGGGCCTAACCAATCACGATGCAATCTCAGTTTGACGTCAAGAGTCCTTTTCATTCCTTCTGAAAGATGAATGTCGGGAATTTCAACTGTATTGTAACCCACGGAAGCACAGATCACCATGTACTCTCCGGGAGGAATTCGGGCTATCCGATACAGTCCATCAGGATCAGTCTGCGCCCCTAGCTTCGTTCCATTGACCAGTACAGTTGCGCCAATGATCGGCTCGCCGGTCACACTATCCGTCACTTTTCCCTTAATTGTCCCGAAATTCGGATCCTGATCTTGGTGGTGGTGGCAGACAGCGCCATAGCAGACAATTGATACGATGCTAATTAGAGCAAGTCGTTTCAGCATGTTATCCCTCCGATGCACAAGCTCAATTTATATAGTCGGAATCTATCAATGGAGACGGCCGAGGGGCAAGGATTGTTTAGTGCGCTGGGGTGAATCTCAAGCCCGGCTTGTCGTTCTAAGCGAGATTGGAACGCCTGCCTACAATTTGACAGCGCTCATTTCCCGGCCCGCGTCCAGCCGAGTTTGTCAAGAACGTCCAATCGGAAAGGGGCAATCAGGCCGTTGGT
>DATKJY010000259.1:0-3185 GCA_035543175.1 Candidatus Acidiferrum sp. | reverse complement strand
TTCCAGAGGCGACCTGCCGCCCGGATTGGTCCGTGCCATCCCAGTCGGCGGTATATGTCCCGGCGCTCAGCGACTGGTCCACCAGCAGTTTGACGGCCTGCCCCTCGATATTGAAAACGGTCAGCCTGACGTGGGAGTTGGAGGGGAGGGTGAAGCGAATCTCCGTGCGAGGGTTAAACGGATTCGGGTAATTCTGTTCGACGGTGAATTTTTCAGGCAAATTCCCGCTATTGTCCTGTCTGACATCGGTAGCCTGGTTGACGAAATCGGACGACACCGAGCCACCGTACGTGTTGGAACTCGGTACCTTGTAAGCGGATTCGAATTGATTGAACCCGGCCCCAATGAAGTTGACAAAAAGTTCATCGGTGACCAGACTGTCCAAGAACGTACCGTTGGTTAGATATGTCTTTGACAGTTGATGCATGTGACTGACAAGGCGAAGACACGGAACGGATTTGGAGCCGTATTTGGCCGTTCCGTACGCGTCTACCGTGTAGGTGGTCGTGTCGGCGTAATTCGTGTACGTCTGCGGCAGAGTCTGCTTATAGGTATGATGCGCAACCCAATGGCTGTTGTACGTCATGGGAAATACGTCATCTGCGGCGGAGTCGTGATACACGAGCAGTACCTGTACGGCTGTCGTGTGCGTTTCCAAGCCTAATTCCACGAATGCATTCGATGCCGACGTGTAATATGACCAGGACGTGTCGGCGGCTGTTAGCGGAATCATCAGACAGAGATTGGCCTGAGGAAAGCTGTCGATTCCCGGTGCAGTAAGAGTGCTTACGACGTATTCAAGGAAATCCGCTCCATACTGGCGAGCGGAGAAATCCCAGGTTATGGGACCGCCCGATCCGGCAGTCAGGTAGTTATAAAATGTCGAATCAAGGGTAGGATCCATTTTCGTTTTTATGATCGTTCCCGGCGATGGCTGAAATGTGTTTGTGGAAATTGTAATCTGGGCGACTGCCGGAACCACAAGCGCGAACAGTACCAGAGTCGAGAGCGAGAGCAACCTGCGCATCGCAAAACCTCCTGACAGATAGTGTAACTATTTTCCGGCAGGCGGCTTTCTCTGCAGCGCCGTCGGCCCGGTTCGTTGTTCAAAAGTGTATGAAGTATAAACGTCGACTCGACCGGTCCTGTTTGACCCGGGGTGCTGGCATTCCGGGAATGGCGCAAGCCGACCCCACCGGCGGGTCGGGGAAAGGCGGACCGGAAACTTTTCGATAAAACCGGCCTTATAAGAGAAGATCCTGAGGATCGGATAGTCCGAATTCCGAATATTCGATATTAACGCAGATGAAATCAGTTCGAATCACGCTGGCGGTGCTCTTAACGGCAACCACTCTGTACGCCGGGCCGCCGTTTGTCACCGATGATCCGGCGCCGGTTGAACTGCACCATTGGGAATTGTATCTGGCTTCTCAACTGACCCGGAACGCCGACGGCAGCGCCGGTACACTTCCGCATATCGAAATCAATTACGGTGTCGTCTCTGACGTTCAACTCCACCTCATAGTCGCACGGGCGTTCAACCGCCCGCCGGGCGGGCCGACCGACAATGGACTGGGAGATATTGAAGCCGGGGTCAAACTCCGCTTTATACAGGAATCAAACGGCCGGTCGATGGCGGGGATATTCCCGATGCTTGAAATCCCTACCGGAAGCGAGAGCCGAGGCCTGGGGAGCGGCCACCTGCAGGCTTTTCTTCCGATCTGGCTGCAAAAAAGCTGGAATGAATGGACCAGCTACGGTGGAGGAGGTTATTTCATAAATCCGGGCGACGGCCATCGCAATTACTGGTTAGCCGGCTGGGAGATTCAGAGGACAATAAATAACCATCTGTTTCTAGGGGGCGAACTGTTCGGAACTACACCGGATGTCGAAGGCAGCGAAGGGCGCCTGAATTTTTCGGCAGGTGGCCAAATCGACCTGAACAGCCTCCATCACGTCCTATTTTCTGCCGGTCGTAGCATCTCCGGGGATTCAAAATTCCAGGCATACTTCGGTTATCAATTGACGTTCGGTCCGAAGACCCACGAATAGCCCTTGTCATACGTCAGGGTTTGTGGTACCCTTCGTCATAGCGGACGAAATCATCTATGAACTGACTTGACGGAGGAACCTGAGACATGACGCAGGCAGAGACGATCACTCATATCAAAGACACCACCGCCAACCCGGCGCCACTAGGACTTCTCGGTTTCGGCATGACCACCGTGCTTCTGAATCTCCATAATGCCGGTCTTTTCAACCTCGATTCGATGATCCTCGCAATGGGGATATTTTACGGCGGCATGGCCCAGATTATCGCCGGAATCATGGAGTGGAAAAAGAAAAACACGTTCGGGACAACCGCTTTCACTTCGTACGGACTCTTCTGGCTGACATTGGTCGGGTTGCTGGTTCTTCCCAAAATGGGCTGGGGCGAGGCCCCCTCCAAAGGAGCCATGGCTGCCTACCTGTTCATGTGGGGACTGTTCACCTGCCTGATGTTTGTGGGAACGCTCAAGCTGAACCGGGCCCTGCAATTCGTATTCGCTTCTCTTACCATTCTATTCTGGCTGCTGGCGCTGGCCGATGCCACGGATACGGCGGCAATAGCGCGTGTCGCAGGTGTCGAAGGGATCATCTGCGGGCTTTCCGCCGTCTACGCCGGTCTCGGACAAGTGCTGAACGAAGTGTACAACCGGACGATTTTCCCCTTGGGGGTGCTGAAAGGATAAGTGACGTCAGATGAAGATAGAAAACATCCCATTCGCCAATGTCGACTGGAACGATGTGCCCGTGACGGAACATCCGGGCGAAACAGGTATGGCCTACTGGCGCACCAAGCAGTTCGGGGAGATCCGCGTCAGGATGGTCGAGTATTCACCCGGCTACTTAGCTGATCATTGGTGCCAGAAAGGGCACATCCTGCTTGTCCTCGAAGGCACGTTGATAACCGAGCTCAAGGACGGCCGCAAAGTCACGCTCACACCTGCGTGCAGCTATCAGGTGGCCGATGGCGCCTCTTCGCACCGCTCCGTGACCCAGACCGGCGCCAAACTTTTTATCGTCGATTAGCAAGCAGGATACCCGTCCGCCTGCATAGAATCCGGCTTTGGAATGCTGGAACTATTCGCAATGGTTGCTCGTAACGGGGGGAAGATGGTCGATAATCACATTACAGCTTCAGG
>DATKJY010000258.1:0-4830 GCA_035543175.1 Candidatus Acidiferrum sp. | reverse complement strand
GCGGCAGAACTGTTCGTCAGCGTCTATAACCAGCGTCCAATCACAAATGGCCCGCTCGAGAGAGTAGTTGCGGTGCTTTGAGAAATCCCCTTCCCAAGGTTGATGGAACACCCGAGCGCCATAACTTTTCGCTATTTCCTCGGTCCGGTCGGTCGATCCGGTATCGACCACCACAATTTCGTCGACCCAATCGCGAATCGACTCAAGGCAACGTCCGAGGAGTTCCTCTTCGTTGCGCACGATCATGCAGGCTGAGACAGTAGCTCGATTTCTTGCCGACTCTTCGAGTATTCTCAATTCATGTACCTGACGACAGGAACTGAGGCCACGGCGGATGACCTCCAGAGCCGTATCGTACTTGCGAAACGAGAGTTGAAGATTAGCCAGGTTCAAATAGGGCAGGTGATTACCGGGATCGGCGACAATTGCCTTTTCAAAATAGAAGGTTGCTCTCTTGGTCTCACCCGAATCCCGATAGGCGACACCGACAAAGTTACACAGCTGCGAAAGATGCCCAACCGACGATGCAAAGGACTGCTGCAGCGACGGGTCTGCCTGCTGACGAGTTCGTAAGTTGAGATAGGTTTCTCCGGCCGCAATCGCGTCAGCGTATTCACGAAGTGAGAGCTTGACGTAGCACAGAACGTAATACAGATCGAGACAATCAGCCATGTCCGCAAGGCCGCGCCGGATAGCGCTTTCAGCCTCAATGAATTGGTTCAGATGCGCATGCCCGAACGCCAGCAGCCGGTTATAATTGACGCGTTGGCGTTTATCGGAAAATGGATACATCGAACCGATTGGCGCAAGTGCTTCGAGAATCCGCTCTTCCTTGCCGGAACCACTGTACTGCCCCGCCAGAGCCAGCGCGCCGGCTATATCGTTGACGGGCGGTTTCTGTCCCGATGCACGCAGTTTGTGCTGCTTTTGTCCTTTTCTCGCCTTAGTCATATCTACAATCCTCATGCCGTTGCGACCTTAGCCGCATTCCGGCGCATGACCTTTCCTAATAGCCTCGATATGTCCGCCAGCCTGTCCCGAAGACTGTACCGACTTTCTATATATTGTCGGTTTGATTCGGCCAGGGCCGGCCGTTTCGAACGCTCCAATCGTCTCACAAGATTCAGACAATCATCCGGATCGCTGAACAGATACTGCTCCGGGTACAATCCGTCAGCGCCATACCAATCGTGGATAAGTGGGAGAACGCCGCAGCACATTCCCTCGGCAATGGAATAGTGGAAGGATTCGAACAGGGAGGTCGAGATGACGAAATCTTTGTCCGCGTACCACGACGGCATATCCTCGACCCATCCATCGAAACGAACCGGCAGTGGATTCTTTTTCAGAAAGTGGTCAAAATAAAGTTGTATCCGCGAATCCTGATGTTCACCGGCGATATGAAGCGTATAGCCCGGGTCATGATCGTGAATCTTCTTGAAACAGTAGAGCAACAGTGTGGGGTTTTTTTTGTAATTAATGTATCCGACTGAGGCTATCTTCTTCCCTGGCATTTTGCGGGTTGGAATCTGGAATCGGTCCATATCGACCCCATTGGCAATGATACTTGAGGGAACGGGCGGTCGAATCTGCGACTGCGTCAGATTCATCACCGAGCGATTTACGAAAATGAGGTGATCGACTTTGCTCCAATCCACCCGCGACGGCATATCCGTAAACGCTTCGTAGCTGTGAAGCCGGCAGACAATGGGACATTGCTTGGGGAGTCTGGTGGCCTGAATTACCTGGTCATCGCACCATTCAAACCAACTCAGCTCCGACCACACCATTAGCTCGTTCATTTGCTTCAGGGTGCTGCCGTCAAAAACGCGCACCTCGTTGTGGCGACCGAGCTCCGCGGTGATATCGTTGATGAAAGCCTTGTGCGACGCAAAGAATGCAATTCGGTGACCTGAAATCGGTCGTGAGACTTCCTGTGGCTCAATATACACTGAGGACGAAGAATGTTGCTCCGCCATGATACTATTCTCAAGCTCAGCCAAGACTTTTTCCCAGTGGTCGACTTCCGCTTGAGATATTGCCGTGAGATTTCCGTGCTGCCTCTGAAATGCGACGAGTCGACGCCCGATATCAAACCGCTGCGTGGTCAGACAACATTCGAAAGCGTTATTGCGAGCGGCGCCGTAATTAACATTGATCTTCAAAGCCCTGCGGAAACTGGCCAGCGCTCGCGACGGCTTATCCAGCATCTGCCAAACCACGCCGAGATCGTTATGAAGCTCGGCCTTTGCGGGATGCAACTTCGCTAACCTTCGCAACTGTGTGAGCGCTTGGGTCAGCTCATTGTTGTTAAGATATGCGAGCGCCAAGTTGTACCCGGCGTCAGAATTATCTGGGGATATTTGAAGGGCGTTCCGGAAACACTCAATTCCGCTTCGGAAATCTCTTCTCTGGATCGCCTTCAGGCCTTCTGCCACCAGAGCGCAGGCGTTGGGCTCTCCGGACTCGATACATCCCGACACAGTCCTGTTCGTCTTCCCGACGTTACCCATTCGACATCCTGTCCCTTTCGGCCGCGAGGCCGCGGTACGAATATAGATCTAGACGCCTACCGGCTGTTCGCGACGGGTGGCCGTCTGCCGCATCGATTCACACGCTTCGAGGATATTGTGGCGAACCTGATACTCCGAATTCACGAGCACCAGCTGTTTGGCCAGGTTGTTCTCGGTGTTGATGAGGATTGGCCCCTGGAGATTTGCCGAAATCTGTCGCGGATCCTCCGGCACATTGACGATCACATAGGTCTCTACATTCTCGACCTTCACCACCCGTAGCTCCGAAATCTCATTCGGATTGATTTCGATGCGGTACCTCGGGTAGAACACGTGCGGGTTCACGACCAGGAACGCCACTGCCGGCTCCTCCAGGGACTGCATCCAGAGGAATGGGAGCAACTCATCCTTTTCGATCAGGCAGAAGTCCGAAAGGTTTTCAAAGCCCAGGATAGGCCTCTCCATGGTGATGACATGGTCATCCGGAATCTCCATTGGTCCGAATCTAAGACTATTGATTTGCATCGATGGTATCCCCTCGTCCTTCCGTCATTTCAGGAAATCGAGTAAGCTCGGTTGAATGATCTTGGCGGTCGCCTGTAAGGCGGCCTGGTAATTATTCTCATATGTCGCTAACGTGGAAACCAGACTCGGCATATCCGCGTCTTCGGTTTCCGATAATAGCTTCGTGAAACTCAAATTCATGTCGTTCAGACGGGTGTTGGCGCTCTCGAAGCGCACAGCTCGCGAGCCTACCGTGGCCCGGCTGTCAAGCATCCGCTGTATCGAATCATCGAGGTTCCTCAGGAGCATGCCTGTGCCTTCCTGGTCGTTGCGGCGAAGCGCATTGGCCAGTACGAGCATTGAGCCCATCGTATCGTTGGACCCGAACAGTTGAAGGTCTTTGGCGGTCCGCCCGGAGCCGGTGTCTTCGACCGTGAACGACTTCTTCGTGTCGTTATTGACGATCTGTATCCCGCGGCCGGAAGCGTTGATCGAAGCCGTAATGTTTAGTCCGGAGTTGTTGATGCGGTCGATGACGTCCTGAATCGTCACCAGCGCCGGATCTGCAAAATTGATCGTAGCCGTAGAGCCACCCTGCCATAGGGTGATGCTGTCGCGGTCGATGCCGACCCCGTTACGAAGGCTCGTAACCAGCGATGTTGCGAGTAGTCTCGGATCGATATCTCTTGCGGAGTAGTCGGCGAAAAATTCCCCGGTGATCCCCAAATCCGCTGCGGTCGTGCCGGTCGTCTCGGAAATGGTATAGTCGACCGTGGGATTCAGGTCGGTTCCCGTCAGGGTCGGCGACACCGTTCCCACAATGCCGAGGCTTGAGGCCGTCTGCTCATAATCAGTGACGTCCGATATTGTCAAGTTGAGCGGAATCGCGTTGGTGTCAGTTATAGCTAACCCTGTTCCGGTACCGTTGAGACCCATTGTGACATTTGCCACTCCGGCGGCCGCCAGCTGAGTGTTGAACTTGGTGATAACGTCCCCGAGCGAAGCCGAACCGGATAAGTCCACCGTCATTTCTATGCCGGCTCCGTTGGAGATCCGGATCTTTCCGGGAGTCAGATCGACACCGGTACCGTTATTCAGATGGATCAACTGCGTGGCCGTCGACACCAAGCTGTTCTGAGCGGTCTTGAACATGAAGTTGTTTCCGTCAGGACCGAGCTGTGCAGTTAAATCTGTAATGCCCGCCGTGTTGAGTTGCGTATTGATAGCTGTGATAGCGTCCCCGACGGTAGTCGCTCCGGTCAAATCGATGGCTACGGTTAGATTTCGATTTCGGTCGAAAATGGTAAATGTCCCCGCCGTCATGTCGATACCGCGCCCGTTGTTGAGTTCGGATAGTTGTGTGTTCGCTGTAATGCCCACGTTCAGATCGGCGGTGGACCCCAGTGCTGCCGATTGTTTGAGAAACGCGGAAGCGCCATTGATGTTGATGCTCGCAAGGCTGCCGGGCTCAATTTCGTACTGGATGTCGCCGGTGTCCCCGTTATAGGTCACGCCGTTGGTGGAAACTGTGAACGGCGTCACCTGCGTCTTGAACCCCCCGAACACATGGCGACCTTCGAGCGTAGTGTTGCCCAATTCGATCAGGCGATCGAACAACGACTGCACCTCGTTGGCCGAGGCCGCTCGCGCCGTGTCGTCATAAGTGCCGTCTGCCATTGCGACGGCGATCTCTTTGGCTGAATCCAGAATCCCTTTGGCGTCACTCAGGGCACTGTCATACGTACCAGACCAGTTCTGCGCCTGGCTGACGTTCTTTTGACACTGCTGAATCTGGTCTAACTGAGCGCGATAA
>DATKJY010000257.1:0-3392 GCA_035543175.1 Candidatus Acidiferrum sp. | reverse complement strand
TTGAAGGCGTTGCGACCTTCCTGTGCTTCTTCGCTCATGTAATAGAGCATCGTCGCGTTTCCGGCAAGTTCCTGCAGCCCTGCCTGACCATCGCAATCGGCATTCAAGGCTGCCTTCAGACAGCGGATTGCCATAGGCGAGTTGGCCAGGATTTCCCGGCACCACTGAACGGTCTCTTCTTCAAGTTTCTCAAGAGGCACGACGGTGTTCACCAAACCCATCTCAAGCGCTTGCTTCGCGTTGTACTGGCGGCACAAAAACCAGATTTCGCGCGCTTTCTTCTGGCCGACAATTCGTGCCATGTATGAGGCGCCGTAGCCGCCGTCAAACGACCCCACTTTCGGACCGGTCTGACCGAAGATGGCGTTGTCGGCAGCGATCGTCAGATCACACATCAGGTGCAGCACGTGACCGCCACCGATGGCGTACCCGGCTACCATGGCGATAATTGGCTTGGGACAGGTCCGCATTTGGCGCTGAAAATCGAGCACGTTGAGCCGATGCACGCCCTGCTCGTCCTTGTAACCGGCGTCGCCGCGGATTTTCTGGTCGCCGCCGGAACAGAAGGCTTTGTCTCCTTCGCCGGTTAGAATTACAACGCCGATCGACTCATCTTCGCGGGCATCGTTGAGCGCCTGCGACATCTCGAAGACCGTGAGCGGGCGAAAGGCGTTCCGGACTTCGGGACGATTGATCGTAATCTTAGCGATCCCTTCAGCTTTGTGATATTTGATGTCAGTGTAGGTCTTCGGCTGCAGCCAATTAATAGTGGCCATAATGTGTTAGCACCTCGTATCAGACAGGAAATTTCGTACCAGGTTACAGAAAAGCTTTGGCTTCTCAAAATGTATCGTGTGACCGGCACCTTCGACGATGTGTGACCGAACTGATGGGCAAGTTGCGGCCAGTTCATCGGCGATCTGTCGGAACTTGGTATCGTGTTCACCGGCCAGAAAAAGAACGGGCACAGTCGATTTTGCAATCTCATCCAAGAGCGGTTGTTGTCTGCCGGTGCCCATGAATCGAAGTGACAGCGCTAACTGGTGCGAGTTGTTGTGGCGGCGTCGATCGAGCATGGTTGTGAAGCGATGGTGATCTGATTTCAAGACGGCAAACATCGGTTGATCGTACCAACGCTGAAGGAAGGTCTCAAGACCATATCGTTCCAGTTCCCGAGCGAGGGAATCATCGTGCTCCATTCTCTCGGCGCGCTTTTGTTCACTTCGAATACCCAGTGAAGCCGATTCTATCACAGCTTTGTCAACACGGTGAGCACACTTAGCAATCATGTGAAATGCAAGTCGTCCACCCATGGAGTAGGCCACAAGGTGACATTTCTTGATGCTCAGTTCATTCAGCAAGTCGATCAAACCGCCGACGCAGGTGTCAATGCGATAGCCTTCGTCAGAAGCGACTTCGGTCGATCCATGACCGGGGAGGTCAACCGATAGCGTGCGGAAATCCGGTCGGAGTTGATCGGCCAGTGCCTCCCAGTCTTCCTTGCAGCCCTGAAAGCCATGAAGCAGGAGGGTGACCGGTCTTGATGCGTCTCCTTCAAGGCGGTAGCTGAATTTGTACATCCCTCTCATCGCATTCAGTGGCTTTGACAGTGATCGATAATCGCCTGTTTAATCTTCCGATGTATGGCCAGACTGGCGTCACGATCGATGAGGAGTTCAATGATTGATGATTCGCGCGAGCGCTGCATCCGCATGAAGATCTCTTCAAAGTGCGCCAGGTCATGCGGGCAGTGATAGTGCAGGCCGAACTGCGCTGCGATATCGTGGAACTGCATGCCGTGCGGCGTAACGAAATATTCCTCGAATATAGCCTTGTGCTGCTCTATCGGCAGATGCGAGAAGATGCCGCCGCCGTTGTTGTTTATAACAACTACGGTCACCGCTTGACTGAGGGAGCGTAATATAGCCAATGAGTTCAAGTCGTGCAGAAACGCGAGGTCGCCGATCAGCAGTGTTACCGGTTTTCCGAGGCCCATCGCGTACCCCGCTGCGGATGCAATAGTGCCGTCAATGCCACTCGCGCCTCGGTTGCCGGCAACAGGAACGGACGGGCCGTCGGGGGCGGCGAATAGATCAAGGTCACGTACAGGCATACTTGAAGCGACAAAAAGCGCGGTGTCAGGTTCGATCCTACGAGAGAGGGCGCGAGCGACGGCAGCCTCAGAGAGATGCTCTGATTGGCACAGCATTTCATCCACTAGTCGGCTCGCCGAACAGGAAGCTTTCGTAAATGAGGCGGCCCATTCACCGTTGTTTGCGGTCGCATCGCCATTGGCAAGGGCATCACAGATTTTCGCGATATCGCCGACATACCGTCCGGTCACCAGGTGAAATGGGTCGAGGCGGGAAGGGCAGTCACTGATGTGAATGTATTCGATGGGGCGGCATTGTTCGAGGTGAGTGAAAAGGCGGGTGGAAGTTGCCCTGCCGCCGATATGGAGGACGAAATCCGGCTGGTGTACGTCGCGGAATTTTTCCGAGGCCAGCAAGAAATCGGATTCGTCGACCGCGCAGGAAAGATGCGAGCCAGTCTTGAGGCCGGAAAGGATATCGGGGATGGCCGGCCAGCCGATGGCGTTGGAGAATTGCGTTACTGCTTCGCGTTCAGTCTCTCTTTTGAGCGCGCCGATGATCAGAAGTCCACGCCTGGCCCTGCGCAAGCGCGCCCGCAACGAATTGATTTCGTCCGTGGATATGAGCTGTTCTGCAGGACGAT
This sequence comes from Candidatus Acidiferrum sp., assembly GCA_035543175.1. Taxonomy (GTDB): domain Bacteria; phylum Zixibacteria; class MSB-5A5; order GN15; family FEB-12; genus DATKJY01. The sequence continues at coordinate 656 of DATKJY010000257.1, read as the reverse complement.
AGGTGGTGAATGGCTCGGGTCCCGCAGACCAAATCGCCAGGGGCTCGAGATATGTGTCAAATAACTCACCGGTCGGAGTCGGCGCCAACGGCTCGCGGAACATACAGTTGAGATGCACGGGCCCCGACGGTGATCCCGAGGTGCGAGAGACTGCCTGATCAACTGTGGTCAACGGCAGGCGTGGATCGATTTGAGGGTCGGGGCAGGGCAGATTAAACATCCATCGCGTGTAGCTCGAGAAGATGCCCACCTGATCGATGGTCTGGTTGGCGCCGGTGTCGCGGAGTTCCGGTGGGCGGTCGGCGGTGAGAAGCACCATTGGGACATTGTCCATCGAGGCTTCAACAACGGCAGGCAGGAAATTGGCGACGGCTGTTCCTGAGGTGCAAATTACAACGGCTGGTCGACCGGTTGCGCGGGCGTAGCCGAGAGCGTGAAATGCTGAGCCGCGTTCATCGAAATGCACCAAGGTTCGTGCCTTGGGATGTGATGCGACAGCCGCCACAAGCGGCGTCGAGCGGGAGCCGGGAGAAATGCAGAAGTAGTCGATGCCGTTGCGCACCAGTTCTTCGACCAGCAGCGACGCCCAGACCGAATTCATGTTTGCAGTATTGATGCTCACTTGCTCCCCAATGCGTCACGAAAGCGGCTGATTT
>DATKJY010000256.1:0-5872 GCA_035543175.1 Candidatus Acidiferrum sp. | reverse complement strand
GTTCACCTCTCTACTGGTGACATGTTGCGCGAAGCCGTCAGAAAAGGCACGCCGCTCGGAAAGAAGGCGGAAGGATTCATGGCCAAAGGGGAACTCGTTCCGGATGAACTGATTGTTGGTCTGATTGAGGCCAAAGTCAGTGACGGTGAGCTGTCCCATGGCTTCGTGCTCGACGGATTTCCGAGGACGATTCCGCAGGCGGAAAGCCTCAAGCAGATGTTGACCGGGCATGAGATGCAACTTGACCGGGCCGTTCTGTTTATGGTGTCCGATGAAGAAGTCGTCCGCCGGCTGTCTGGACGCTGGCACTGCCCGGTATGTCAGACGGGATATAACTACCCGTCCCAGATGCCTAATGTCGCCGGCAAGTGCGACAAGGACAACGCCGTTTTGCAACGTCGCCCCGATGACGATGAGAATGTTGTCCGTAACCGACTGGGTGTGTATAAGCGCCAGACTGCGCCTATCGTCGATTACTATCGCAAGGAATCGATTCTCAGCGAGATTCCGGGCGAAGGTCATCCGGACACCGTCTATCAGGCGCTCTTGAAGGCGGTTGACCTCAGGTGAGTGCGGTGATTTCGTTGAAGACCAAAGAGGAAATTGAGACCATGCGCCGCGCCGGGCGAGTCGTGGGGATGGCGCTCGATATGGTAGCTGAAGAGATCGGCCCCGGTATGACGACCGCCCAAATTGATATGCTGATTGAAGATTTCATTCGCTCGCACGGTGCAATTCCGGCTTTTAAGAATTACCAGGGGTACCCGGCCTCGGCTTGTGTATCGATCGATGCCGAAGTGGTTCACGGTATCCCGGGGAAGCGGGTCCTGCGCGAGGGCGAGATCGTCTCGGTCGATGTCGGCTCTATCGTCGACAAGTTCTACGGCGACTCGGCGCGGACGTTTCCGGTCGGCCCCATTAGTCCGGAGAAAAAACGACTTCTCGATGTCACCCAGCAAGCGCTGATGGCGGGTATTGACAAGGCTCGGAAAGGCAATAGATTGGGCCAGGTTTCGGCTGCCGTCCAGACGGTTGCCGAAAGTCACGGCTACAGCGTTGTCCGCCAGCTTGTCGGCCATGGTATCGGACGGAAAATGCACGAGGAACCCCAGGTCCCTAATTTCGGTTCCCCTGACGAGGGTCCGGTGCTTGCTTCCGGTATGGTGCTGGCGATTGAACCCATGATTAACATGGGTACCTATGATGTGAAGACGATGCCGGACGGCTGGACGGTGGTTACCAGCGACGGGATGCCGTCGGCTCATTTCGAGCATACGGTGGCCATCACCGATAACGGCCCGGATATATTAACGCTGGCGTAAAGGAGTGTATGCCAAAAGAAGAAACCATAACCGTTGAAGGCAAAGTCATCGAACCGCTGCCGAACGCGATGTTTCGAGTCGAACTGGATAACGGCCATGTGGTGCTGGCGCACATTTCGGGCAAGATGAGAATGCACTTTATTAAGATACTTCCGGGCGACAAGGTCACGCTGGAGCTCTCTCCGTACGACCTGAGCCGTGGGCGAATAACCTATCGCTATAAGTAGCGCTGATGAGGACAGGTAACGATCATGAAAGTTAGAACAGCGATCAAGAAACGGTGCGAACACTGCAAGATCATCAGACGGCACGGCAGGCTTCGCGTTATCTGTACCAAAAACCCCAGCCACAAACAGCGCCAGGGGTAAGAGAAAACGATAGCTGGATTATAGAGGAGATGTCAATTGGCTCGCATTGCCGGCGTTGATTTACCAAAGGATAAGCGGATCGAAATCGGTCTGACTTACATCTTCGGAATCGGCCATCATACGGCCGCACAGATTCTGAAGAAAACCGGGGTGAACCCGGACACCCGCGTGAACAAGTTGTCCGATGACGACGTGACCAGGCTCCGCAAGGTGATCGAAAACGATTACACTGTCGAAGGGGCATTGCGCGGTGAAGTGAACATGAATATCAAGCGACTGATCGATATCGGAAGCTATCGCGGTTTGCGTCATCGCCGCGGTCTCCCGGTTCGCGGGCAGCGAACCAAGACCAATGCGCGGACGCGGAAGGGTCCCCGCAAATCAGTGGGCGGCCTGAAGAAGAAACCGGCCGGCAAAGTGTAAAAATGTGATTGATGTATAGAGGTTGTTCGTGGCTGAACCAAAGAAGAAACGTATCAAAAAGAAAACACGCCAGGCCGATGTCAACGGCTTCGCGTTCATTAAAGCGACGTTTAACAATACGATCATAACCGTCACCGATTCGGCGGGCCGGACTCTGTCCTGGGGCACCGCCGGTAAGGTGGGTTTCAAGGGTTCGAAGAAGTCGACCCCGTTTGCCGCTCAAATGGCGGCAGCCTCCGCGGCGAAGGAGGCAATGGACCTCGGGCTGCGTAAAGTCGAAGTCTGGGTCAAGGGACCGGGTGGCGGCCGCGAAGCGGCGATTCGCTCGCTGTCGGCGGCCGGCCTCGAAGTGACGTTGATCAAGGACGTGACGCCGATTCCGCACAACGGATGTCGTCCGCCCAAACGCCGCCGCGTCTGATGCTGGAAATGTGTGGTATTGGTATAGGAGAATAGATGGCTCGTTATCGTGACGCCAATTGTAAGTTGTGTCGCCGGGAAGGTGAGAAGCTGTTTTTGAAAGGCGCCCGGTGCATGACCGATAAATGCGCGATCGAGCGGCGTCAGTATGTCCCGGGACAGCACGGTCAGACGCTCCGTCGCAAGGTCTCGGCCTACGGTCTGCAGCTTCGCGAAAAACAGAAGATCCGCCGGATCTACGGCGTTCTTGAGAAGCAGTTCCATAACTACTTCGAGAAGGCCGAGTCCAAGACCGGCATTACTGGTGAAAACCTGGTGCGATTTTTGGAGTGTCGCCTGGACAACCTCGTGTACCGTCTCGGATTTGCCCCGTCGCGCAAGGCTGCCCGGCAGCTGGTCCGCCACCGGCATATCCTAGTCGACGGTGATATCGTGGATATTCCGGCTTACCAGGTGAAGCCGAATCAGATCATAAAAGTCAAGGATGCGTCCAAGAATCTGGACCTGATTCACGGGGCGCTGAAACTGGGTCGCGGCGAGGAAATCCCGTGGCTGCGCCTGAACAAGGCTGCTCTCGAAGGAGAGCTTCTGGCGTTGCCGCAGCGCGCTGAAATCCCGTTGACCGCCAACGAGCAGCTTGTGGTTGAGCTGTATTCCAAGTAAGCACGAGCCCGTTCGGGAGGTATTACACAAGATGAAATGGAAGCCGTTAACCATGCCGAAGGAAGTCGTCAACGACCAGTCCTCGGCTACGGAAAACTATTCGCGTTTTACCATCGAACCGCTTGAACGTGGCTATGGGGTCACGCTGGGCAACTGCCTGCGGCGGGTCCTTCTGTCATCCATCCAGGGGGCGGCGGTGGTCTCTATCCGGGTCAAGGGAGCACTCCACGAGTTTGCCACCATTCCAGGCGTGTATGAAGATATCACCAACCTGGTGTTGAATGTCAAAGCCATCATCGTGCGGCTGCATGCCGACGAGATGCGGACGCTCAAACTCAAGGGAACTCAGAAGGGGAAACTCACCGCCGGGATGTTTGAAGGCAGCCCGGATGTCGAGATTCTCAATCCGGACCTTCATATTTGCGAGTTGACCGACGCGGTCGATTTCGAAATGGAAATCGATATCGACTCCGGCCGCGGCTACAATGTCGCGGATATGAACAAACGACCGGACGCGCCGGTGGGGACGATTTTTGTCGATGCTCTCTTCTCGCCCGTCACTCGCGTCTCCTATCAGGTAGAAAACACGCGCGTCGGTCAGAAGACTGACTACGACCGCCTGATTCTCGAAATTCACTCTAACGGCGCTATCACTCCCGAGGATGCTCTTTCGTACGGCGCCAAACTCGTTAAAGACCATCTCCAGTTGTTCATCCACATGGACGAACAGGTCATGGTCGAAGAGGAGAAGGCGGAGGACGAAGAGACCGTCCGCGTTCGCAATCTATTGAAAACCCGCGTTGACGAGTTGGAGTTGTCGGTGCGGTCATCCAACTGTCTGCGTGCGGCCAATATTCAGACGCTGGCCGATCTGGTGACGAAATCCGAGGCGGAAATGCTGAAATACCGCAACTTCGGCCGGAAGTCGCTCAACGAGATCGGCACGCTCCTGGAACAGATGGACCTCGCGTTCGGTATGGATATTTCCAAATACCTTGAGACCGTCAAGAAATAAGTCTGTGAGAGATACACATGGGACACCAGGATAAAGTAGCTAAACTGAACCGCACCCGGTCGCACCGCGAGGCGATGCTGGCCAATATGGCTATGTCGCTCTTCGAACACCGTCTGATCAAAACGACCGATGCCAGAGCCAAGGCACTCCGGCCGGTGGTCGACCGATTGATTACGACCGCCAAGAAGAATACACTGGCATCGAAGCGCGAGGTCGCCCGGACAGTTCGCGTGAAGGATATTTTCAAGAAGCTCTACACCGAGATCATGCCGCAGTTTGCCGAGCGCCAGTCAGGATTCACCCGCGTGATCAAGCTGGGTGTGCGTCGCGGCGATGGCGCCATAATGTCGGTTGTCGAGTTGATGACCGAAAAGCCGGCCGAAGCCGAAGGCAAGGACAAGAAGGGCAAGAAGAAAACAGCCAAGTCCAAGCCCGGCAAAGCATCGGCCTCTTCCAAGAAAGCCAAACCGGTGAAAAAGGCGGCGGCCAAAGAGTAAGTCGTCCGTATTTCATTTTGGCAATTACGAGCGCCCGCATCCGCGGGCGCTTTTTTTTGTGACTGAGACTCTTGATATGCTCGATTCGGCTTGTTATATACTGACCGGTTGAGACAGGCCGGAAAGACCGGCGATTCAGGCAAGGCGGAAACAGTCATATCCGTTTAATAACGACACAGCGATTAACCATTTGACTCACTGAGGGGAGTTATGGAAGAAGTTCAAAAGAAGGGAATGTCTCGAGGCTGTCTGGTCGCGCTCATAGTTGCGGGCGCGCTCCTGTTGTTGATCGTCGTCATCGCCGTCACCTGCTACGTAAAGAAGGATGACCTGGCCAAATGGGGAGTTACTTCTCTGGTTACGAAGGTGAAAACCGATCTGGCCAAGACGCCGGTGACCGGAGTCGATACTGTCAAATTCGATGCGCTGGCGGACAAGTTCCTGGCCCGTTTCAACGCCGAGAAACTGGATTTTCAGAAGCTTAATACGCTCATGCTGACGGTGCAGCGCCTGTCGACAACGAAAACTCTCGATTCGACCAAGGTGTCTGCATTGACGACGGCAATCACTGAATATTATCCTGATCTGGAGTCGTCGGAGTCGGCAGCGCCGCAGGGCGGCGGTGCAGTGCTGCAGGATACGGGTGCAGCAAAAACTCATTAGTCTGAATTCAGGCGGAGCCTGAGCGATACATATATGATGGCGACCATCCTTCCTATAGTTGTTGCCTACCTGCTGGGCGCCATTCCATTCGGATTGATTATCGCGCGCCTGTACGGCGTGCACGACGTGCGCCAATCCGGGTCCGGCAATATCGGCGCCACTAACGTATGGCGGGTTGCCGGACCCAGAGCGGCGGCCTGGGTTTATCTTCTGGATATTGGAAAAGGTGCGGCGGCCGTGGCAATCGCCCGATTCGTTCATCAGGACACAATCCAACGCGACCTGTTTCTCGTCTTCTGCGCCATGGCGGCGGTGCTTGGACACGTGTTTCCTGTGTATTTGCGCTTTCGCGGCGGCAAAGGTGTAAATACGGGACTCGGCGTCATGCTGTCGCTCTTGCCGCTTGAGACGCTGATAAGCGTTGCTGTGTTCGTTATCATTGTCGCTCTTTCGAAATTCATCTCTCTCGGTTCGATCATAGCTGCAGTATGCCTTCCGATA
>DATKJY010000255.1:0-4939 GCA_035543175.1 Candidatus Acidiferrum sp. | reverse complement strand
GACATGGCATAGCCGGGCATCAGGGCAGCGTATATTTGCTCGGGCGAGGGTTCAAAGATGTATTCGCTTGCAGAGGAATTCTCTTCAACTTTCGGGCGTGGCACCGGAAGGTACTGCTCGTTGACCAGTTGATAGCGAACGGTCGAGAGAAAGCGCGTATAGACAATTCGAATTTCATCGGTCTGGCCCGAGACAAATCGGCCGGTCAGGAGCGAAACGACTTCGCGCGCTTTGTCGTAATCCAACGTACCACCCCATTCGCCGAAGAATTTCAGGATGGGCCAGGTGCGGCGTTTGTAGTAATCGTTGCCGCGCTTGCCGAGCGTGACAATTTCGACTTCGACGCCGGTCTGCTCGGACAGCCACAGGTCCGCGCGACGGATGACGTTGGCGTTAAAAGACCCGCACATTCCGCGATCGGAGGTAATCACTACCAGCGTTTTGCGTTTGGCCGGGCGCGTCTCGAAATACGGATGCGTAATCTCACCGGTTGAACCAGCGGCCAGATGGCCGAGCATTTCGTCGAGCTTTTTGGCGTATGGTTTGGCTTGCTCGACTCTTTGCTGGGCGCGCCGAAGTTTGGCGGCCGCCACCATCTCCATTGCTTTGGTGATACGACGGGTCGAGACGACCGACCGAATCCGTTTTTTGACTGCCCGAAGTGTGGCCACGAATAATCCTCAGTAATCCGGTTACGCTTTCGCCTTCGCAAACTCGGGTTTGAACTTGCCGATGGCCTCTTTCAAGCTGGCTTCGGTCGCATCCGAAATGATCTTGTCTTTGGCAAGCGCGTGTTCGATGTCAGGATAATGCTTCTCGCAGAAAGCAATGAATTCCCTCTCGAAGCGGCCGATGTCCCGGGTCGGGATATCGTCGTAGTATCCGCGTGTGCCGACCCAGATCGTTATCACCTGACGGGCGACCGGCATCGGGACATACTGCAACTGCTTCAACAACTCGACCATCTTCTCTCCGCGATTGAGCTGTTTGCGCGTAGCTTCATCGAGGTCCGAACCGAATTGCGTGAACGCCGCTAATTCACGGTACTGGGCGAGATCGAGTTTCAGCGACCCGGCCACCTGTTTCATCATTTTCGTCTGCGCATTACCGCCCACACGGGAGACGGAAATACCGACGTTAATAGCCGGACGAATGCCCGAATAGAACAGTTCCGATTCGAGGAATATCTGGCCGTCGGTAATCGAAATCACGTTGGTCGGAATGTATGCGGAAACATCGCCTGCCTGCGTTTCGATAATCGGAAGCGCCGTCAGTGAACCACCGCCGAGAGTATCATTGAGCTTGGCAGCGCGTTCGAGCAAACGGGAGTGACAGTAGAAAATATCGCCCGGATACGCTTCGCGGCCCGGCGGGCGGCGAAGCAGCAGCGAGAGCTGCCGATAGGACTGTGCCTGTTTTGAGAGGTCGTCGTAAATACACAGGGCGTGACGGCCCGTATACAAGAACTCCTCGCCCATCGCACATCCGGCGTAGGGCGCTATGTACTGCATCGGGGCCGGATCAGTGGCAGAGGCGGTGACGATAGTCGTGTAGTCCATGGCGCCATGCTTCCGGAGCACTTCGACCACCTGCGCGACGTTGGAAGCTTTCTGCCCGATGGCGACGTAGATGCAGAAGACCCCCTGACCTTTCTGATTGATAATCGCATCGATGGCCAGGGCCGTTTTACCGGTCTGTCGGTCGCCAATAATCAATTCGCGCTGGCCGCGACCGATAGGAATCATCGAGTCGATTGCCTTGAGACCTGTCTGCAGCGGTTCTTTAACGGGCTGGCGCTGGACGACGCTCGGGGCGTGTCCTTCGATCGGGCGGAATTTATCGGTGACAATCGGACCCTTGCCGTCGAGCGGTTGCCCGAGCGGATTGACAACGCGGCCGACCAGGGCCTCGCCGACAGGTACCGAGGCCACGCGACCGGTACGACGCACCGTGTCACCTTCGTTGATTTTCGTATCGGATCCGAATATAGCGGCGCCGACATTGTCGGCTTCGAGATTGAGCACCATCCCGAGAATATCGCCCGGGAACAGAATGAGCTCCGACATCTGAACGTCCTCGAGACCCCAGATGCGCGCGATACCGTCGCCGATCTGGAGCACCGTTCCTGAGGACTCCATTTCGAGCTTGGTCTCGTACTTTTCAATCTCTTGCTTTATTACTGATGAGACTTCTTCAGGGTTGAGACCCATCATCGACTCCTATCGCTTAATAGCTCACATCCGTTCTCAATTCGGCGCTACGCGACTTTGACCTTCTCCAACTGTTGCTGGATCAAATCGAGGCCATGTCGCACCGAACCATCGACAATCTGATTATGCAGAATGACGATGATTCCGCCGAGTATCTCCGGCTCCACTCGCAGGTCGAGCTCTATGCTCAAGCCGGTTTTGTCGGCCAGATTAGAGGCCAGGGTTTCTTCTTCTTTCTTGGTCAACGGCACTGCCGTGATGACGGTCGCCACGCCGATGCCTCGTTCCGCTTTGACCAGCCGGTCGAACTCTTCGGCGATCTCGGCCAGATATTTGATGCGGTGCTTGTGGAACAGCACCAGCAAAAACTGGTACATGGCCGGATCCAGCCGCTTTGCAAATACGGTCTCCAGGAACCCCAGTTTGCGGTCGTCCGGAATCTGAGGCGCTTCGAGAAAATCGAGCAGCGCACGGTCTTTCTTCAGAAGTTCGCGGAGGGCGTGAAATTGTTCGTCGGCCCGATCCACGATATTTTTCGCGCGGACCGACAGAAACATAGCACGCGCGTACTTATGGGCGACTTCCTGGACCAGCATGCGTTCAGGCTTCCTCGATCTCGGCGATATAGCGGTTGATCAACTGGCGTTGCTTGGCGTCATCGAGTTTCTCATGGATGACTTTTTCGGCAGCCGTCATCGTGATTGCGACCATCTGATCGCGCAATTCGACGCGCGCCTTGGCGACCTCGCGCTCCAGATCGGCCTTCGTCTTGTCGTGAATATCCTTGACTTCACGCTGCGCCTGGGCTTTGATGTCGGCGGCAATCTTCTTGCCCTCTTCGACCCCTTCGACCAACTTGGCGCGACGTTCGGCGTCGATCTCCTTTAGCTTGGACTCATACTGCGCGGCGGTCTGGGCGACTTTCGCCTTTTCCTGCTCGATCGTCTGGAACTCGTTAATGATGCGGTTGCGCCGCTCTTCCATGAGAGCGAGCAACGGTTTCCACGCGTAGCGCTTGAGGATCCAGAGCGTAATGAGGAAGCCGAGAGCGTGGGTGAGAAGCAGTTGCCACTCTAATTGTATCATACTCGCTCCAGTCTGATTGCCGAAGCAAAGTCGTTACACGCTATCGCTTGTGCGACAAGTTCGTACATCAGTGTGCACCGATTTTGCCGGACAGCATGAAGAATACAACTAGTGCGTAAATCGTCAAAGCTTCGATGAGTGCCGCACCAATGATCATCGCAGTCTGTATTTTACCCGCTGCCTCCGGCTGCCGACCAATAGCTTCCATGGCCGAACCCACTGCTCTGCCCAAGCCCAGAGCCGAACCGACTGCGGCTACACCGACTCCCATGGGGAGTGCCCAGGCCAACATCGACTGAAAATCCATCACAAACCTCCGAATATGTCTAATGTGCTGTTATTGTTCTTTGGTAAATGATCGCGCATTAGTGCCCTTCGTGCTCGGTATGCGGTATCATCAACAAAATATAGATCGTTGAAAGCAATGTGAAGACGAGCGCCTGAATAGTCGACAGCAATATGCCGAGAAAATAAAACGGCAATTGAAAGGGCAGACCTATGGGCGAGTGGATAAACGAGAGGGCCGAGACACCCAGGCCTACGAAACCTGCAACAAGTATATCCTCACCGGTCAAGTTCCCGAATAACCGGATAGCCAAAGTAAATGGCTTGGCGAATACACCTATAAACTCACTAATCAGGACAAACGGCGCCGCAATCCATCCAAGGCCGCGGGGTTGTCCGAGTAGATGATCAAAGTACCGCACCACACCCATTCGGGTAAACCCGATGTACTGTACGTATATAAAGACCAGTATGGCTAATGAAGCTGTGATATTTATGTTCGTTGATGGTGAGTACCCACCCGGAATGATGCCCATGAGATTCATGAAGAGGATGTAGAAAAAGAGTGTCCCCAAGAAGGGTACGAATCGGCGCGCTTCGTCTCCGAGAACGGAGTGCAGGAAGTTGTACATACTCTCGACAGCGAGCTCGACGACGTTCTGCAGTGGGCCGGGAATCATCTTTCGCCTGCGGTAGACGACAATCGCTATTGCAGCTAGGATAATTGACACGACAGCGGCGTATATGATGCTCATCCAATGCACCAATGCCGAACCTTCCGGGGATATGAAATTTACGAATGACGGAAGTTCCTTCACGCCGCCTTCCCCACCCTCCTCCACCGCAAAGGATATCGACGGTACCATAATGGAAGTAGCCAGTCCGAACAGGCATTTCCAGTGTCGGGTCGCAGTCATGCTCTCCTCGCTGTGGTGCCGTGAGACGGGCTGTCCATTCCAAGAAGCATTCTTCCAGCCGCCTTCAGGACCATTACCAGTAGCACGCCAGAAAATCCGATTAGCAGCAGGGCCGGCTTGAACTGAGGCACCTTGAATAACGCGTACACGGTTAGGTACAGCAGAGGGAATTTGATGACCCCGATGACAATGGCAGCACCAACCAGAACTCCCTCCGGGCGCACCACTCCTCTGATAAGCTCCGTGAGGAAGATCAAATTGATCATTCCCCACACCCCGCCCGAAAGAATAGCGAGAGTGGGATATGTCCCCATGTAATACAGACCGAATGGCAGGAAGATCAGCAATACCAATCCGAAAGTACGTAGGGTCCTGCCGATAAACTCAAGTCCCATGTTGGTCGGAATCGCTCTCCTTGTCGAGATCCTGAGCCCGCTTGAC
>DATKJY010000254.1:0-6390 GCA_035543175.1 Candidatus Acidiferrum sp. | reverse complement strand
GTGCTTCATATGTTCGCCGAAAGGTGTAGAAGGTACGGTTTCCCTTCGACTCCATCGTCAACTCACCCGGAAAGCGCAAACATACGTTGTAGTCCGGAGAGCTCTTTGACACAAATGCTTCTGGGAGTGGTCTGCCATAAGGCGTCCTGGCGACAGCCAAAATGGTCAAATTCGGGGAATCGCCGGAACTGTCTGTCTTTCGCTCGCGGATCTCCCACTCCGGACCTGAAGGTATTAGAACTGGATCATTGAGCTGGTCTGGTTTCCCCGAGAGTTTCACTTCCATAGCGACACTGCCGTCTTTTGCAACAGTTATGGTCTCATCTTGCTCAAGGCAGCCAGCAAGGAGAAGAGCGAATGCCGCCCCAATCATTATCAATGCGCTCTTGGTGCGTAACTCCGTCATAGTGACCTCCAGATTCGGGTTCCTATAGAAAGAGACACCTGAACCGGGCTGGACGTTGACATCGCTGAGGCCGTCGATTCTGCGCGATGACGACTGCAATTTATGTGCGCCGAATCGGAAAGCCTACAACTGGATCATTATGAGGCAATATCGAGGTGAGCACCATCAATATTGAATGAACAGACGGGAATCAGTAGTCCGCAGCCGGATTGAAATCTGAGACTAAATGGAAAAGATAACGGAAGAAAATAGACCGACGATAATGGCGGGGTTGACGAGACTCGAACTCGCGGCCTCATGCGTGACAGGCATGCGTTCTAACCAACTGAACTACAACCCCGATTCTGACAAAGACCATCGGCGCCCTGAATGCGCCTCTTCCGATTCCTCCGAACCCTGAACGCCCCTCGTTTTACTGGGCGATACAGGATTCGAACCTGTGACCCCCTGCGTGTAAGGCAGGTGCTCTAACCAGCTGAGCTAACCGCCCGGATTCAGTTCTCCCCGTCCGAGCAGCATCACTGCCACTATCGGAGAGCCACCAGCCAGCTTTCGCAAGCTCGCCGGACACAGGCCTTTCGGAGCCTTTTAATATACCCTCCCTCCCCAAAATATCAAGCCCCTAAAGTCGGACTTCCTCAAAAAACGTATGACCGGCCCCCTTAGGCCTTTTCCCGCCTGTTCTCACCGTACGGTAAAGAAATGGGCCGCCTGGCTTGCGCATCCAATCCAGACGACGTCCGACAGCAAAAAAGAGGCGACAGCGCCTCTTGCTTTTTGGTCAATTCGACCGCCAACTCTGGTTTTCGGTCAGCTCACTATCGGCGGATTCGCGCCCGGATCAATTGGTGTCGGGTTGTCCCGCTTGGAAAAATCCTTGAGCGCCAGCGGCACCAGCACGCAGTACCCTGCCACCAATAGCAGCGGCGCGAGCGTAATCGACCCTGAACCCAGAAGGACAAACCCAATTATGATTACCACCAGCGCCACCCCGAGCATCAGGTAGTTGGTTTTCGTAAACGGCCAGGGAGTCGGTTTAACCGCTTGAGCGGCCAATTTCTGCTGACCCTGATATTTCGATTTCGGTGCTGCCATAAAAGTAACTCCGCTAAGATATGCCCGCGATCTTCATTGTCAAGTCTTTTGCCGCCCGGTCCTTACACCCTCGGGAACCGCCACATTATACCAGGGGGCCAGCCCCATCGCCCAAATTACCACCACCAGCTCGTGAGTCTCCTCATGGGCGAAACTGGACTCGGTCAGCGATGTCAGAAAATATACCAGCGCCGCCACCAGCGACACAAACAACAGCCTCCGGTCAGTCTCAGAGAAGCTCGGATCCCGCCAACCACGCCAAATGCGCCGAAAGATGAACCACCAAATGGCCATAAAGAACAGCGCGCACGGGATACCGCCAATCGCCGCCGTGTTAATAATGTCATTATGCGAATGCCCGTGAACATACACTTCCTTGACCTTCGGCCCAACCTGTTCCCGATACTCCCCCATGAAATTGCCGTTTCCGACTCCAAACAGCGGACTGCGCTCAATCAACGCGAGACTGTTTTTCCAGATGAACAGCCGCGAACCTTCATATGCGCTGCTGGCATCCCAGGTCATATCTGAGGTGTACCGCGTGCGAACCTCGGGCAGTGCCGCCGACATGATGATCGCCGCCGCCAGCACACTTGCCCCATACCAGAGCCAGGATTTCCGCTTCACGATCATGATGATAATCAGCCCCACCGCCATGTAGATCGTTGGACCTCGACGGAACGTAAGCACCGCCGCAAGCATCGCCAAAGTAGCGGCGGCAATCAGGAGTTTCTGCTTTCGGTCCCATTGTGCCGATCCACCCGCGACCCATCCAAGAATCAGAATTGCCGCCGTCGCATAATAGTTGGCGAATTCCAAGGGCCGAAAGAACGTCCCCGCTACATACTCAACGGGTATCGGAACAAAGTTCCAGCCTTCCATATTCAGCCAGTGAGTTCCGGTGTAAAATTCGATCATCGCGTACACCGAGACTACCGATACTCCAATTGCCAGAGCCGTGATTACCCGTGAACGAATCTTCTCATTCTGAAAGAGGTAGACGCCGATCGGGACGGCCACAAACAACCATTCCTTGCGCGTGAAATACAGGGAATGTGCGGGATCCTTGCTGAACACCGCCGCAACAAGCAACCAGCCGATATAAAGACCGACAAATACGTAGAACCACTTAAGCGATTTCACCAACGGCTGATGATGTTCCGTGATAATGACAATCAGAAAAATACCGAGCGCAAAACCGAGTGAGATCTGCGCGACCGCGCGCGAGAAAGTTGAGCCGATTACAAACAGTAAATAGAATATCGTGAGGGAGCGAAATAGACTGGTTCGATCCGTCCCCGTCATGTGACCAGATCGCTTTCGACTAGTTCGACTAACTGATGCACCAGAAACAGATGCTCCTCCTGGATGCGTTGCGGCGACAAATGCGGAATGATGATCGAGCGCTCCACCTGACGCGCCAGCTTGCCGCCGGTACCGCCGAGAAATCCGAACGTCAGCATCTCTTTCTCATGCGCCACCTGCACCGCCCGTACCAGGTTCATTGAATTGCCTGAAGTTGACATTACTATCAGCATGTCCCCCTTTTTCCCGAGCGCCTCAATCTGTCGCGCAAACAACGCCTCAAAACCGTAGTCGTTGGCCGTCGCCGTCATTACTGCCGGATCGACAGAGAGCGCCAGCGCTGGCAGCGCCTGGCGATTATGCTCGGCGCTTAGTCTCACCACCATCTCGGCGGCGAAATGCGATGACATCGAGGCATGCCCACCATTTCCCGCTATCAGAACTTTTCCGCCGGAACCGATAACGCCGGCTGTCAGGTTGGCCAGGTCGATAAGTTGCTGGCTGTGCTTTTCGACTACTGCTCGGCGAAGAACCGCCGTCTCATCGCCCAGAAGGCGCAGTCGTTCCAGTTTCTGGTCGTGATTCATTCGATGGTTCATACATTTACCGGCGCTTTCGGGTGCGCTGCCGCAACCATTTCCCGCAATGACGCCAGGCTGTCCGGCGTCTCAAAGTGATTCCCCATCACGACAAACGATGCCCCCGCCTCGATTCGCGTCAGGCAATCCTCCGGGCTCTTGAGTCCGCCACCGACTATTATCGGGATATCGATATAATGTGCAACTTCGCGGATCATCTCCACCGGAACGGCTAAATCGGCCCCCGAACCGGCCTCGAGATATACCAGTTTCATTCCCATATATTGCCCCGCTAGCGCATGCGCACAGGCAATGTCCGGCTTGTTCCTTGGAATCGGCACACCTGCGGACATGAACATCGCCGAACTCACTCGTCCGGATTCAATCAGAAGGTACGCCGTCGGAATCGGTTCGAGCCCATACCGCTTCACCAGCGGCGCCCCTTTAACCTGCTCATCGACCAGATAGATCGGATTGCGGCTGGACAAAAGCGACGTGAACAATATCGCATCGGCATCCGGCACCACCTGTGAAACCGATCCCGGCAAAATTATCACCGGCACGCCCGAGGCATCCTTAATCTGACGCACCGCCTGCGCGAAATCGACATTGAGTATCAGCGAACTCCCCACTAATATTGCATCGACCCCGCTCTCGCCCGCCGCTTCGGCAATAATCGTGCAGTCTCGTATAGTCAGACGATCCGGATCCAACAGCAGCAGAAACCCGCCGCCGTATCGCGCGCGGACATCCAGCAGATATTCTAAGACCGTTGCCATCAGCTTTTCGATTCGAGAAGTTTCTTCAGCGTGTTGAACAGCTCATCGGCGTTGGTGCCGACCGCGACCCCGCCCTGAGCAAACGAAGCTTTCCCGCCCCCTTTACCACCAAATCGAGACAGCAGGTCGCGCGAGATACCACCGATATCGACCTTATGCGCTTGAACCGCCGCATTACTCGCCGCTGCCATGTACGACACTTTGCCGTCCACCTGTCCAAGCCCAGCCACCACCAACGGCTCGTTCTTCGCTTTCTGCGCGTCGATCCATGCCGCCATCGTATCCTTATCCGTGTCGCCAAAGTCGTGTGTGAGAAGGGTAAGCGATCCGATTCGAATCTCATTACCGACCGTTTTTGACCCCCCGGAAAACATCTCCGCCTTGACTTTCTTGATCTCTTTCTGAAGCGCCTGATGATCTTCGCGAAGTTGCTCAATCGCTTTCAACGCTTCCGCTTCCGGCCGGTTGACGAGCGACGATGCCACCCGCCTGAACTCTTTGGCTTCGAGCATATAGGCAATTGCTTCTCGACCGGTGATCGCCTCCATCCTTCGCACGCCCGATGCAATGCCGGTTTCGAGGGTCACAAAGAACGGTCCGATCTGGCTGGTATTCTGCACGTGCGTACCGCCACAAAGTTCTTTGGAGAATCCGGGGACAGAGACGACCCGCACCGTGTCGCCATATTTCTCGCCGAACAGCGCCATGGCGCCCGATTTCTTGGCTTCATCAACCGGCATCTCGACCGTATTGACATCGATTCCTTTGAGGACCTGCTCATTCACGAGCCGTTCTACCTCCCCAATCTCTTCAGGCGTCATCGGCTGATGATGCGAGAAATCAAATCGAAGCCTATCCGGGCCGACATAGGAGCCGGACTGGTGCACATGTTCGCCAAGCACTTTGCGAAGCGCTGCGTGTGCCAGATGTGTAGCGGTATGATTCCGCATAATATCCCACCGTCGGTCGGCGTCGACTTCCGCGACAACGTCAAATGGCGTTTGAAGATCAGATAGAGAGCCTCTAGTGACCCTGCCGATGTGAACGCTGTATCCTTTGTAATCGACGAGTTTGTCGACCTCAAGTCGCAACTTCGAATTGTATATTGATCCTCGATCGCTAACTTGTCCACCGGATTCGACGTAGAAAGGCGTCCTTTCAAGGACAAGAGCCACACTGTCTGGAAATGGAGCAAACGAAGATCTTACGACTTTCGTCTCCAACTTAAGAGTGTCTCTATCAAATGGCATTGGCTCTATTTCGCTCAGGTTATTGCGGTCAAGAGAGTCAGTCAGGCCCTGGATGATCTGTAACGGCATACTGAATGTTGTTGCTTCCCGACTTTGCTCCTGCTGCCTCGCCATCGCCCCATCAAACCCCGCCTTATCCAGCGCCAGCCCATGCTCAACCGCCAATATCTCCGTCAGATCGTACGGGAACCCGTATGTGTCATACAGCTTAAACACTGTGTCGCCGTCGATCACCTTCGAACCCGATGCCTTTACTTTCTTCGCGACCTTCTCGAACAGATCAAGCCCCGTCTCTAACGTCCTTAAGAAACCTTCTTCTTCCGCTCGGATCGCCCGCATCACATGATCTTGCTTGATCTTCAACTCCGGATACGCGCCGCCCATCTCCGTCACCAGCACCGGCACCAGCTTATAAATGAATGGCTCGTGCATGCCGAGCAGCCGCCCGTGTCGCGCCGCTCTCCGAAGAATTCTCCTTAGCACATATCCCCGCCCTTCATTCGATATCCCGGCCCCATCCGCAAGCGCAAACGTCAGCGCCCGAATATGATCCGCGATAACATGATGCGAGGAACGATGCTCCTTGTATGACGCGTGCGTCAGATCAGATATAGATTTGATGATCGACTGAAACAGATCGATCTCATAGTTGCTGTCGACATTCTGCATCACACATGCAATTCTCTCCAACCCGGCCCCCGTGTCCACCGATGGTCTCGGCAGCGGCACGATATTTCCGCCCGGCTGTTGATCAAACTGCATGAACACTAAATTCCAGACCTCGACAAACCGATCCGTCTCACCATTGACCACATCGTTAGGCCCCGTCCCGTATTTGGTCCCCCGATCGTAATGTATCTCAGAACACGGCCCGCACGGCCCAATATCCCCCATCGACCAGTAGTTATCTTTCTTCCCGAACCTTCGGACCCGCCCGCCCTTCAACTCCGGCGCAATCTTCTCCCACAATTCGAATG
>DATKJY010000253.1:0-2937 GCA_035543175.1 Candidatus Acidiferrum sp. | reverse complement strand
CCGCGGGCGATACTGAGATCGATCGGCGCGCAATCGCTATCAATGCCGAGAGCATCGAGATATTTGTGAATCTGCTCTAGTTCGTCAATGCCGTTTTCGGCCCCGGCGACATTCGCAAACAACGAGCGCGCCGATGCGAGTGCTTCCTCGCGCGTGCTCTGCGGCAACGCCAGGAACCGCTCGATCCGGTCGATCTGCGATGGCTGCAAGCCAAGTCCTGTGATCCTCGCGCCGGACTCATCAACACGCCCCGGTCCGAGTTCGAGACGCACCGCCTCGCGCCCCTGTTTCTCGAGTTTGTCGAGGACGCGGAACACGGCATGCGCCATCTCCTGAGGAATCTCCGCAAACGTCATGAGCGAGTTGAGCACCTTGCGATTGGAGAACCGGACTTTGGATTTGAGACCAAGCTTGGAGAGAGACTCGTGGATTGCCGAAATGATCTCGGCATCGGCGACCATCGATCCGCTCCCGACCGTGTCGATATCGAACTGGATGAACTCCCTGAATCGTCCCGGGTCCGGTTTGTCATAGCGCCAGACCGGCTGAATCTGATAGCGCTTGAAGGGGCGCGGAAGGTCGATATACTGCGCCGTCACCCGCGACAGCGGCACGGTGAGGTCGAACCGAAGCCCGACATCGTAGCCATCGGGATCGCGGAACAGATAAATTTGCTTGCTGGTCTCATCGCCGTACGCCAGGAGCATCTCTTTGTACTCAAGCGATGGTGTCGAGAGTGGCGCAAAACCATACGATTCGTACACCTGCTTGATCTGTTCGATTATCCGGTCGCGAAACAGCATCTCGGCAGGGAGGAGGTCGCGAAATCCTTTGAGCAGTCGTGGTTGTATACCGGCCATTGTGATAGTCTCCTTATCGGGTCAGAGCCGTCGAAATCGATTTTCAGACGGCATCAATTGCGGGAAAATACGACAGATTGCCGTCGCGGGCAATATTCAATTGGCGTTCAAACTTGATATAGGGTAATCACTCTATTATACTTATTCGACCGGTACGGCTTCGGATTGCCTGGCACAACGCCGCAGGAGAACCGGCCAATGAAATCGAACAAATGCTACTTACATGCGGGAGGTCATCGTGTCTGAAAAAATCAAGGCAGCAACCAGAATCCTGAAGTCCAATCCCCGGCAGGTGATTTTTGTCGGGACGTTCGTGATCGGTCTGGTCTTTATAGTCCTGGCGTCGATCTCGATCAGTCTTCCGGATAACGAAATTCGCGTTTCGTCGTTTTCACCCACCGGCTGGATCGATGTCAAAACGAATATCACCGTCCAATTCACCAAGCCGATGGTATCCAAGGACAGTTTGAACCTTCCGGTGCTCGACCCGCCGCTTGTGATTACGCCACCGATTCGCGGTATAGCCCGATGGATCGACACTGATCTGCTTCGGTTCTTCCCCGATGAGCCTTTGCTCCCGGCAACACAGTACACGGTCAAGGTGGAGTCACCTAAAACCTGGATCAGCGGATTCAAGATCGTCAACAAGGACATATATCGATTTGGGACGCCGACGCTACTGTCAACTCTAGTGCGGTCGACTGTCGCACCGGAACCTTTGCAGCGCGGGTCGGTGAGAGTGGATGTCGTGTTGAAATTCAATTACCCGGTTAATCTGGCTGATTTGCAGAAGCATGTCACGTTTAAGGGAGACAAGTCAGCCGCTCGTCCGGAGTTACAGTATACGCTGACTGCCGGGGAAAAGGCGCTGCCGGGCGAAGTTGTTCCCGAGGCGCCTGAATTGTCGCAGCCCGACATCTTCGACACGATCTTTGTATTTCTAACTGAGCCGATTCCGCTTCTTAAAACACCCCAGCACTATATCCTGACGATCGACAAGGGTCTGGGCTGTCGGAACTGCGGTCAGGAAAGCCAGAACCCGATGGTATACGACGTCGCCGTTCAGCCTGCAGTGCCGCTGGTGGTAGAAAACGTGCAGGCGCAGAGCTTGGAAAATGCCGGGGTGATAGCCGTCGGCCTGTCGACGGAAGTAACAACGGAGGACGCCAAGTCGTATATCACGCTCGAGCCCGCAGTTGATTTCACGATTGAAGACAGCTACCAGGGATTTATTCTTCATGGCCCGTTCAAGCCCGGCGAAACCTACACGGTGAATATCGCAAAGGGATTGCCATCCATGCAGGGGCAGACGCTGGAGAGAGATTTTTCGTCGAGAGTTACATTCGAGAATTATCCGTCGTCCCTGAGTTTCACTTCCCGCGCCACCTTCCTTCCGAAAGCCGGGACCGGTCTGCTCGAATTCAAAGCAGTCAACCTGAGCAAGATTACGGTGGAAGTTGAGCAGATATTCCCGAACAACCTCGTGTACTTTCTCTCTTCGGGATACGGCAGCTATCCGAGCTATGGTCCCAATAGACAACTTGGACGGTCACTGTTCATTAAGGAACGTGATCTGGAAATAACGCCTAACCAGCCGCTGCTGACGACGATCGACGTACCCAAAATTGTCGGGGATTCCGCAAAGGGCATATTCTTGGTTTCCGTGCGGGATCGGGAGGAACGGTGGATTTCCGACTCGCGATATGCGATGATCACCGACATCGGCATCTCGGCGCGTCTATCAGATGACTACCTGATGGTCTGGGCTAATTCCCTGACCGATGCCAAGCCAATCCCGCGGGCTACGGTCTCGTTGATCAGTCGAAACAATCAGACACTGGTGGAAGGGAAGACTGATATCCGGGGCATCGCTGTCTTTGACAACATCAAGGACAAGCTGGCAGGATTTGAACCGTTCGTGATTATCGTGCAGCGTGAAGGCGACATGGCGTATGTGCGCCTCGATGAGAGTCTTCTGCCGCTGGCTGATTTCGATGTCGCGGGGCGACCGTATTTGTCGTCTGGATACGAAGCCTTTCCATACACTGATCGCGGTGTGTATCGCCCGGGAGATACA
>DATKJY010000252.1:0-3852 GCA_035543175.1 Candidatus Acidiferrum sp. | reverse complement strand
GCCGAGATGAATAAGCTCATCTTACGGATGGCTTAGCACCGTTTTGCATTCAGGATGTTAACTTCCAAACGGAGGATCCAGAAAATGAAAATCAGCGCCCACGTGCATAATAGGCCGGGCAGGCACGACGTGACTTTGCGGACAAACGATCAAACCCACTCGATCGTCATTCCTCCCAAATCGTCGGGCCTCGGTTCGAGCGCAAATGGCGGAGAATTACTATTTCTCGCGCTGGCCACCTGTTATTGTAACGATATCTATCGCGAGGCTGCAAAGAGAGGAATAAACGTCACCGGCGTCGAAGTTACAGTCGAAGGCAATTTTGGCAGAGAGGGAGAACCGGCGAACAACCTGACTTACAGCGCCAGCGTATTCGCACAGACCACCGACAGCGAAATTCTGGACTTGATGCAGCACGTCGACGCGGTAGCTGAAGTTCACAACACGCTTCGGACAGCTACCCCGGTCACGCTCAGCCGCATCGAAGCCAGAAGCGTTTAACGTGTAGTTATGGCGACCGGTTTGGCGTCGGAATCGAGAAGCAGCAGAGAGTACGGGTTTCTCCAGACGCGGCAGAGCGGTTTCTCTGACTTGATCAATGTGTCGCCGGCCAGGCTTGCATCGACCGAATAAATCCTACGGCCGGTATTCTTGACCTGATATTCGAAAAGCGAACTGACTGCCGATGAGCTTCCTTTGTCCGTAGGGGAGACCACTCGTCGTCCCACCCAGGTGCCACTGAGGTTTCCGCCTTGCTGCGCCAGCTTACCGACCAGTCGACCTTCGGACAAGGAGCCGTCCAACATGAATCCATAGGCCTTCATCTCGAGATCAAGCTTTCCATCGCGGTACACGCCCTTCGTGACGCCCTGACCTACGACCGCGTCCCCCTTCAAGGTCAGGTCAAACTGAACCGAATCACGAGAACCATCGGAGAGTGTGGCCACGCATTCCCAGACCCCTGAGATCGGATCGGCGGCAGCCAGTGATTCCGCGGTAAGAGCGAAGAACGCCGGATGGTCCGCTCCTCCCGCCGGCGCTTGAGTTGTGAGTCTGTCGCCGTCCTTATCTGTCTGGGAGTAAATCGGAATCACTTGCTCGGAGATACGGTTGGAAGGGATCGCGAAAAATGATAGCTGCTCGATTGAACCCCACCCATTCAGCGAGTCGACCGCCGCCCGCATGAGGTAGCGCGACCGCCCCTGAGCATCCTTCACTCGATACACCGGCGCCGGCAACGACAGGCGGGGATCGTCCAGCGTGAGGCGATACATCATCTGGTTGTAGTCATACAGCGGAGTTGGATTCTTGTTTCCGGAAAAGCCGGTAGTATAGGTACCCTCGAAATAAATCACTCTCCCGCCGTCCTTATCGAACAGCGGATGCTGGCCGCAGTTGTAGAAATCATAGTTTTCATGAGTGACGATCCTTTGCCCGAACACCCACGGCCCGACCGGCGTGTCTCCCTCGAAATACCATACCGTGCCGCTCCATTCATAGGCCAGCATGATCCAGCATTTGCGGTAGGCATTCCAGAAAACCGAACACGGTTCAGCGGCGACCGGCTGACCGGATTCCACATCCTCAGTCTGCCACAGACCTTCAGGGTGTGCGATAATGCGGGATGCTACCAATTGCGATTGCTGCTTCGGGCCGAGCGCATCGGTGGACGGTTTCCACGCGTACACCAAGTGACCATCGGTCGCGCGGTCGAATGTCGATGTGCCACCGCCAAACCTGGTTCCCGGAGCAAGACAGGTAAAATGTTCGTAGCTTGCGGCATTGGTAATATGCTGGCTGTCGGCGATGACCCGTTCGAAACCGTAACGATCGATGATGTAGATGTACTCCTGGCCGTTCTCGCGCACGCGGACCGGATGTCCCGACGAATGCACTTTATCGAGCCAGGCATCGACACTGACAATCTTCTTAAACTTATTCGCTACATCATCAAACACCGCAATGCCGCGCTCATAATCTTCGCCCAGGTTCTTGGTGCGGGAGAATTTTCCATATAATTTGTCACCCCCTTTGCCGTCGGGGATCGTGACTAACCAATCAATCCATACCAGGCCCGGACCTGGGATGGGGCACATCGGCCGGCTGAAGCCGGTCGAGTCAACAAAGTACGTGAAATCGATTCCGACATTTGGGTCGAGCCCGCCTTTGCCCGGCAAAAGCGAAGTCGCCCCCGAAGCGCTCCCGTTGAAATTAGCCGGGCCTCCTGTGTCTCCCCAGAACCAGTAAATCTTTCCGTTATGAACCGTCTCGATAAACGTATCCTGCCCGGTGACCTTGCCATTTAACCCCTGATGTTTAATGGGCGCCGGATATCCGAGTCGAACGGATTCGCCATAGATATCTTGTCCCGTGATTCTATACAAACGATCCGCAATATTCAGACGCAGGATTTTGATCGTAATGCTGTCGCCCGGAGTGGTCTGGAGAAATACGCCGCGCTCACCGAATTGGTTTTTTTCGCACAGATAGCCGTGGCTGAAGACATCGAAATACACTCGCTGGTTCATCAGGCTTGGTTCGTAAAACGCAATTCGCCCGTAGCTGTCGGTGTAATAACGGCAGCGGCTCGTGGTTCTGAATTCCACCAACGGCACGCCGCGTCCGGTTTCACCGTCGATAACCTTTATGGCGAAATATTTGGATCGGTCCTGCGCAAGACCCGACAGGCCGAGTATGACTACACCCGAAAGGGCCAGAATCGCGGAGCTAAGACGTCTCATTTCCACGGCAGTGCCTCCGATTTTCGCACAAGGTAACCTCGGCAACCGGGCTTCACAACAATAATACGGCTGCGGCCATCCAGAATGTCCACTATCGGGATAGGCGAATCTGCCGATACTATTTGCAGGGGGAGTGAATCCGATCCGGAGTTGATTGGAGGCACAATGATAGAAGAACGTCGGAAAAGCGAACGGCAAGACGCGCCTCAATTTATGACCGTGTACGATGCGGCGAGCAAACAGCCGGTCGGGACCCTGGTCAATATGTCAACCGAAGGCGCTATGTTTGTTACCGATCGGCCGGTCAAACCGGCAACCACCTTCCGCTGCCGCGTGGAACTTCCTCAGGATATCATGGATCATGAGCAGGTGCGGTTTGAAGCCGAGTGCCGGTGGTGCCGGAAGAATGTCGCAAAAGACCGCTGGGAGTCCGGCTATCGCCTGACAGCTGAGGGGATTGAGGCCTATCTGATTTCATGTCTGGTTCTCGGTTTCACTCTGGGGGACTGGGGAGATAAGACGCTGGCCGATGTCAAGACGGTCGATATGGAAAACCGTCGAAGAGCGGAGCGATACGAATTCGAATCTCAGCTTGCTGCCTTCGAGCCGACCAGCTACCGGCAGATTGGCTTGGTCGCGGATCTCAGCGCCGACGGCGTCCGGTTAATCACCGACGGGCCAATTACCGAGGGAAGCAAATTCCCGTGCCGTGTGAAACTGCCGAAAAAGGTGTTTCAACGTGAATTCCTGGCGCTGAATTTGAAATGCAGGTGGTGCCGGGAGCTCAAAAATCGCAACCAGTACGAATCGGGGTACCGATTTATCGATATCTCCAAAGAGGACGCCGCCATTGTCCTGCACCTGATGATCCATTACGGCAAGCCTCGTGGTAGCCAGAAAAGAATAGCCGTGGTAGGGTAAATCAGGCTTACCCAGCCACCCGGCCTATCTCCCAATTCAAAGCTCCTGCCGTTATCGGCGATCTATCGCTTTCCATCACGAAATCAGAGGCGAAGGGCTTCAGAGACCGGTCCTCGGAATTTCGTTTTCAGGCAAACGGGGAACGGGCACGACACGTGTAATAATAGACAGTATTACTCCACTAACCTCA
>DATKJY010000251.1:0-2278 GCA_035543175.1 Candidatus Acidiferrum sp. | reverse complement strand
AAGTTATCAAACGAAACTCGGTATCGATAAATAGCGCGTCTGTTTTGCGCCTTCGGCGACCTTCCTCGGAAGAGACAGCCAGTACGATCAACCAGACATCAAAACTCGCTAAACCTTATTAGCAGAACCAGAAGCGGTTCTGTCGTTCGGCTAACGCGCTATTTAACACGTTATCCCGCTTATCCGCAAGACAAGATTTAGGTTGATTTGAGGGAGTGATTTCCTATACTGTCTGTTCCCTTGTTCGAAGCTTGGGAGACGAAATCGAGGACGTGCTTTAACTCTTTGATAGATAAGGACTAATATATGCGCTGGTCGCAGACCTACATACCGACTCTCCGTGAGAACCAGGCTGAAGCCGAGCTCATATCGCATCAGTATCTCCTTCGAGGTGGCTATATCCGTAAACTGGCCGCCGGCGTCTATCTTTACCTTCCGCTGATGCAACGCGTGATCGAAAAGTTCTCGAAAATCGTCCGCGAAGAAATGAACCGGGCCGGCGGGCTCGAGATCACGATGTCGGTGCTCTGTCCGGCGGAACTCTGGCAGAAATCAGGGCGATATGACACGGTTGGTAAAGAGCAAATGCGTATGCGCGACCGGCACCTTCACGACATGGTCCTTTGCGGTACGCATGAAGAGACAGTGACGGATCTGGTGGCCGGCGAAGTCAAGAGTTACCGCCAGTTGCCGCTCAATCTCTATCAGATACAGGTGAAATTCCGGGACGAGATTCGCCCGAGATTCGGCCTCATGCGCGGGCGCGAATTCATCATGAAGGATGCGTATACGTTCGACGCCGATGAAGATTCGTTCAAGGTTACTTACGGCAAGATGGTGGATGCGTATTTCGCGGTGTTCAATCGGGCGGGGCTTGATGTGGTCAAAGTAGAGTCGGACACCGGTGCGATGGGAGGGAAGGCGGCGCACGAATTCATGCTTCTGGTGGACACGGAGGCGGGAGAAGAAGTGATTCTGTTCTGTGACAAGTGCGATTATTCGGCCAACCGCGAGAAAGCGATTTTCCGTGACAATCACGCGCCGAAACCGGACACGGAGCTAAAGGCTATGGAGGTGGTCGACACGCCGGGAGCAGCCACAATCGAGCAAGTGACGGCGTTTTTGAAAGTCGACGCCACGCGATTGGTCAAGACGCTTCTGTATATGGCGGATGGGAAGCCGGTGGCGGCGCTGATTCGGGGCGATCGCGATCTGAATGAAATCAAGTTGAAGAATGCGGTTGGCTGTGTCGATCTGGTGATGGCCAATCCGGAAGAAGTTCAGAAGTACACTAAGGCGCCGGTAGGGTTTGCCGGGCCGGTGGGGCTTGCCGACGTACCGCTTTATGTGGATCCGCTGGTGACGCAGTTGAAGAATTTCGTGGTCGGCGCCAATCAGAACGAGAAGCATATCATCAACGTCAACCTTGAGCGGGATTTCAAGGCGACTAAGGTTGTTGATTTGACCGCGGCTCGGGATGGCGATGCTTGTCCGAGATGTGGCGGGCACCTTAAGGCGAAAAAGGGAATCGAGGTCGGGAATACGTTTCAGCTGGGGACGAAGTACTCATCGACGCTTGGCGCGACGTTCCTTGACGCGGAGGGGAAAGAGCACCCGATTATCATGGGATCGTACGGAATCGGGATTACGCGTACGCCGCAGGCAGCAATTGAGCGGTATCATGATGACAAGGGGATAATCTGGCCGAAGAGTATTGCGCCGTATCTTGTTGAGATAGTTCCGGTTAATGTTGAAAAAGAGGCTCATTTGAGAGCGGCAGAGCAGCTTGAGAAGGAGTTCGAGGCAGCCGGGATAGATGTCCTGTGTGATGACCGGGATGAGCGGCCGGGCGTGAAGTTCAATGATGCCGACCTGATTGGCTGCCCGATCCGGGTTACAATTGGGGATAAGTCGTTGAAGGATGGGAAGGTAGAACTTAAGGTGAGGGGCGAAGCGCAGATTGAGACGGTACCTTTGGAGGGTGCCCTGGCAGCGGTGAAAAAGCTGGCGGAGCGGTTGCCTTAGGGTACAATTTGGTTGCTTAGTAACAAGTTAGTTGTTATACTGTTCAGTTATGTCAGTGGGCATACGCCCACTGTTTGGTATTCCAAGCGATTATGAGCGAGGACCTGAAAGAGCGAATAGCCCGGTTAATTGAGCCCCCTTTGGCTGCCGAAGGATGCGAGCTGGCCGAGGTGCTGGTGTCGCGCTACAAGAGCAGTGTGACAGTACGGGTGTTCGTATATGCGGAGAAAGGACCCACGGTGGAGCAGTGCAG
>DATKJY010000250.1:0-3503 GCA_035543175.1 Candidatus Acidiferrum sp. | reverse complement strand
CCAGCATTGCTTTCGACCGGTCCAGCCCGACAGCTCTCACGCCATTCCGGGCGAACAACATCGCTGTCAAACCGGTGGCGCAACCGGCGTCTAAGACCGATGTCGGGCGGTACCGCTCGATTATGGCCGCCAGCTCGCGTTCGTGATTCTTCTCCCGTGACGCGGCATCGGTCAGCCAATCGTATTCGTTCGCGTAGATTTCGAAAAATGATCGCTTAGGCATTCTGTTTACCGAATTCCCGGGTGTGCGTATTGGCCGCTCTCAGCCCCCTTAATATACGTCTTGTACTGCTCCGTCGTAATATCGTTTTGCCACGGACCGAACAGCTTCGCAGCAATCAAAATTCCCCAGAACGCTATCAGAAGAACCGCCGCCCACTTCACTGGCGATACTGTTCTTTTTCTCGACACCGCCTTGATTTCAAGGGTCTTACGAACAGGGCACGCATCAACACACGCCATGCACGCGCTGCATTCGTCAGACACCACTTCTTTCACCTTGTCAACCTTGATGAACGCGGGGCATACTTTGGCGCACTTTGCGCAGTCGATACAGGTCCCCGTGTTCCGCTGAATTCGAGTCGGAGAAATGAGGCCAATCAAGCCCAGGAGCGCTCCATACGGACATAAGTACCGGCACCAGAATCCGCGAACTACCAGTGATAAAACCAGCAGTATCCCGATGACCGACAGCGCAAACATACTGATATCAGTGAAGAATCGGAGCATGAGCACGTCCGTAGCGATGTTATAGTCGGAGAACAGGAATCCCTCGATGGCCTTGAAGCTCATCTGAAAGAAAACGGCGTATATAAAAAACCCGAACAGGACATACTTGAGAGACCGAAGCGGATAGTCCAACCATCGAGGCGGCTTTATGCGACGCCGGAGTACTCTGTCACTCAGATTCCCGAGCATCTCTGACATGAAGCCGATTGGGCAGACCCATGAGCAGAACCCCTTTTTGAATCCCCATGCGACCAGAATAATGGTCGCTAGAATTACTAATCCCGCCGGGTGCACAGCGTTAACTATTCCCGTCCCGAGAAAATAGCGAAGTGATACCAGCGAGCCGATGGGCAACCACCCCTCCACTCCCGGCGGACGCGATATAGTCATCCCCGTCGCCCCCCGTTCGACGAACTTCACCCAGAGATAGAATTGAACACCGATCCATACATTGATACCGAGAGCTGCCAGTTGGCTGTAGAATCGAAGCCGCTGAACGCCAGTCCGCTCCGATTTGGTCTTAACCTGGGGTCTCGCCGGCAAGGTAGCTGTAGTCATAGAGTATTACTCCTTGGCTCAAATATCGCCGGATTGGCCCGTTGGTGGCCTTGACAATAGTCAACAGAAAGGCCGGTTTCGGCCGGCCTTCTGTCATACCAATGTCATTTTTATGGAAATTAGGCTACGAGCTTGGCCATGAAATCGCGCGCTGCCATCTTCTCACACGAGAAAATAACGTCTCGCACCTCTTTCTGGCGTACAGAGTTAAGCAGGCTGTCTGAGAGCGCGTTGAACTTAGCTTCTAGGTCTTCCATCCCGATCGGCTCGCGCGGATCCCCTTTGGGATACTCAAGGTAAGCCGAGAACTCCCGCCCATCTTTCGTCTTCACGACCACCTTCGATGGCTGTTTGGCGGGGAACATCTTCTCGAACTCGGCCGAAGCTTCCCCTTTAATGCGGTCAATCACCTGCCATATGCGCGGATCTTTGAGCTTCTCATCAGAAAATGACTTGGTCGTAATCTGATGATCCACTAGCGCCGCGGCGATACAGTACGGCAGGGAGTGATCTGCCGTCTCGCGCGACTCCGGACGATATTTGTGCGGGTCAAACAGAATGTCGCAGGCACGGGCAATGGTCGTAATCGTTACCTGCTCGATCTGATCATAAGAAATCTTGTTCTCGCGCACGACCTTCAGGGTAGCCGTAAGGTGCGTGTGGGTAAGCGCCTCGGTGGGAAATGCCTTCATACTGCATTCAAGAATCTTGAATTTCCCACCCAGGTTTCCGACCAATTTCTCTTTGGCCCAGTTTGGCCCGAACACATCCATCAGGCCCTCTTTGCCGTCAAACACCGCCTCTGTCCCGCTGTACCCCTCTTCCGCCATCAACGCCGCGAAGACGCCTGACTGCACCGCCATCGGGTCAACCGTATTTTTCATCATGGTCAATTTCCCGGCGGTCGGACACCCGATCGTATGATTATGACAACCGCTGATGCCTATCGCGTTCACCATCTGATCGACATTCAGCCCCAAAAGCTTTCCCGCTACAATCGGCGATACAAACTGGGTGAGCGTCGCGTGATGCCATTTGCGCTCGCGGACGCCCGGCACGCCAAATTCACAGAGGCGCATCTCAAACTCATAAGCCAGAACTATTCCGACAATGACATCTTTCATGCTTGCGCCGACCAACTCTCCAACCGCCAGCGCAGCTGGGATAATATCCGACGGATGCGACGGGTCCTCTTTCCAGTAGATGTCATTGAAATCGAGCGCTCGGATCATCAGCGCGTTGACAAGTGTCGCGTTGACGGCCGGCATCTTGTCCCCGAATCCAATCAGCGTCGCTTCGCCTGCACCCGCCATCTTGGTGTAGATTTCCGTGAGGATCCTGACATCTTTCGTGTGATAGCCGCCATAGGCGCACCCGATCGAATCATAAAGATACCGCTTCACTTCATGGACGACATTCTCCGGCAGGTCTTTGTAGGTTAAAGCAACTGCAAACTCGGCTATCTGACGTGATATCGATTTGTCCATACAATCCTCTCTATGATCCCTCTTACTTCTTCAGGTTTTTCTTAACCCAGTTCTCCAGCCCGCCGACCAATATCAGTTCCTGCGCCGGAGTACCAACCGGACTAATCGCGTAGCTCACCCCTTCCGCAACCAGTACCGATTTCACAAAATCAATGTTGGCAGTAATCTCGGTGCGTACCGAAAGTTGGCCGCTCCCGAATTTCTGCTTGAGAGCCGTCACCAGCTCAGGAGCTTCGATCGCCAGAAATCCATTATTGAGCGCGTTTCTCTTGTAGGTCTCATTGAACGATCCGGCGACGACAAGTTGAATACCACGATATTTAAGCGATGTGGCCGCTTGCTCGCGTGAGCTGCCGGTACCGAAATTGAATCCACCGATCAATACGTCTCCTGACTTCACGATTTTCGTGAAGTTCGGATCGTAGTTCTCCATCACGACCTGCGCCTGCTGCTCCGGCGTAAAGTCATCGATATACGTGTATTTCCCCGGATAAATGCCGTCGGTGTTGATATTGTCCTGATGACAGAAGATTATTTCGCCTGTGATGGTTTCCGGAAAACCAGGTAGAATTCTGACCTTGCCTGCGGTTACAACTGCTTTATCCGGAGCCTTGATCGTCGCCTTTACCGTAGGTACATCGTCGGAGCCGGGAAGGTCAATGAAGCCCGCCACGGCCGACGCTGCAACTACTTCCGGTGAGCCAAGGTACGCCTGCGCATTTCTCGATC
>DATKJY010000249.1:0-4271 GCA_035543175.1 Candidatus Acidiferrum sp. | reverse complement strand
CTATGCCATGTCTAAAATGGTGACCGCGCTGGTGGAATCGTTCGCCAGCGAAATGGGAAGCCGGATGATCGCGATGGGGGCAGCGACCACAAATGCGGGTGAGATGATCAATTCCCTCACCCTGGACTATAACAAAGCCCGTCAGACCCAGATCACGAAGGAAATTCTCGAAGTTGTCTCCGGCGCTGAGGCGCTGAAGGGATGACGGCATATAACTTGATGAGAAATGTTATTCATAGAGCGGAGTAATCAGCATGGCTGAGAACATCGGCAAAATAGTTCAGGTGATCGGCGCAACGGTGGACTGTGAGTTTCCATCCGATTCACTGCCGAACATCCTGAACGCCATCACGATCAAGGATGAGTCCAAAAACATCGACCTCACCGTCGAAGTTGCCATCCATGTCGGTGATAATATCGTGCGCTGCGTCGCATTGGCGTCTACCGACGGCCTCGTCCGAGGGATGAAGGCGGTCGACACCGGCTCGCCGATTACGGTCCCGGTCGGGGAAAAATCGCTCGGGCGCATTTTCAATCTTCTCGGCGAAACAATCGATCTCGATCCGCCCGTAGCGGCGACGACCAAGCGTCTCCCCATTCATCGGGCAGCTCCGGCATTCGAAGACCAGGTCACGACGGTCGAGATGTTCGAGACCGGGATTAAAGTCATCGACTTGCTCGAACCGTACGCCAAGGGCGGAAAAGTCGGTTTGTTTGGCGGCGCCGGCGTCGGCAAGACGGTCATCATTCAGGAGCTGATTCATAATATCGCCACCGAGCATGGCGGTTATTCGGTGTTCTGCGGTGTCGGCGAGCGGACCCGCGAAGGAAACGACCTCTGGCTCGAAATGACCGGCTCAGGCGTTATTGCCAAGACAGCGATGGTGTTCGGCCAGATGAACGAGCCGCCGGGTGCGCGCCTTCGGGTCGGACTGTCCGGTCTGACAATGGCGGAATATTTCCGCGACGAAGAGAATCAGGACGTGCTCCTGTTCATCGATAACATCTTCCGGTTTGTGCAGGCAGGCTCCGAAGTGTCCGCGCTTCTCGGTCGTATGCCGTCGGCGGTCGGTTATCAGCCTACTCTCGGCACCGAAATGGGCGCGCTTCAGGAGCGCATTACGTCCACCAAGTCCGGCTCGATTACGTCGGTGCAGGCGATTTACGTCCCGGCTGACGACCTGACCGATCCGGCTCCGGCGACTACTTTCTCGCACCTCGACGCCACCACCGTGTTATCACGACAGATCGCCGAGCTCGGCCTTTATCCTGCGGTCGATCCGCTCGACTCGACTTCGCGAATTCTCGATCCGAATATCGTTGGCGTGGACCACTACCGTGTCGCCCGCAGCGTACAGCAGATCTTACAGCGTTACAAAGACCTTCAGGATATTATCGCCATTCTGGGTATCGATGAACTGTCCGAAGAGGACAAGCAGATCGTGCAGCGCGCTCGCAAGATCCAGCGTTTCCTGTCGCAGCCGATGTTCGTTGCCGAAGCGTTTACTGGAAAAGCAGGCAAATACGTGAAGGTCGAAGATACGATCAAAGGATTCGATGAACTTATTTCCGGAAAACTCGACCACATCCCGGAGCAGATGTTCTTTATGGTTGGGGGGATTGACGAAGTGAAAGAGAATTATGAAAGGGCCAGGCAGTAGGGGCTATGTTTCGACTCGCCATTGTGACACCTGAGAAAGTGCATTTCGACGGAGAGATCAGGTCTCTGGTAGCGCCCGGCACCGAAGGGTATCTGGGGGTGTTGTCTCAGCACGCTCCATTGATTACGGCGCTCAAACCGGGCAAAATAGAATTTCGCGACGCGCACGATAGCGTCCATATCATGGCCGTATCCGGCGGATTTCTGGAGGTTTCGAACAATTTGGCCACAATACTGGCCGAGGCCGCGGAGGAGGCTAGTCAGATCGATATTAAGCGAGCTCGCGAGGCTTATGAGCGAAATAAGGCTCGCCTCGTGTCGGCTGGCAAGGGGGAGACTGATATCGATTTGCCGTCGATTCAGGCCGCAATGGAACGGGCGGCTAACCGTATAAAGGTATACCACGATACGCACTGAGCAGTAAGCAAATAGACTGAACGGCCGGCCGGCGTAAGTCGACCGGCCGTTTGGTATCAGGAGACCAAAACTAGGGGGCCAACCGACCCCGTCGGCCGGAGCGCCGGCTCCGACAGCTAATTGCTTGGCGTACTGTCAGTTGACTTGCCGATTTCGGCTTGACTTGACCGTCGAGTTTGCGTACAATGGTTAGTTATGATTTTGGACCTGCGCCAATTTGAGCACTTCCCGGCGCGCGCCGAAGTGAAGGGTCGCCCGGATGAATTTTCCGGCCTTCCGGACGAGGTGCGGAAGATCAGAGAAGTGACGCTTCGAGTCGCTATCCAGCATTCGAACGATGAGTACTTCTGTCAGGGGACGGTTGATGCCTCGGTGGACCTGGAATGCAGTCGCTGTTTGACTGAATTCGCAACGGAACTGTCGGGAAAGACCGATTTTATCGCCCGCTCCGATGCGACGACCGGCGCAACGCGCAGGGACGTACCTGATGATGAAGATTATGTGCTCATACACGGCAATGACCTCCGAGCCGACGTCACCGACATCGTTCGCCAGACAATGGTGCTGGCTCTGTCGCTGAAACCGCTGTGCTCCGAATCGTGCCGCGGCCTGTGCCCGATGTGCGGGACGAATTTGAATGAGCGGTCCTGCAACTGTCAC
The DNA here is from genome assembly GCA_035543175.1 of Candidatus Acidiferrum sp. GTDB lineage: Bacteria > Zixibacteria > MSB-5A5 > GN15 > FEB-12 > DATKJY01. Next base: position 1,534 of record DATKJY010000249.1, on the reverse strand, counting down.
CGACAGCAGGTCGATGAGCGCTGGAACGGATTGAGAGATTTACTGAACCCTTAAACCGATACGCGAAATAAAAGGAACGAGCGATGCCACTTCCAAAGCGAAGACATTCGCGCACGCGGGGTCGTCTGCGCCGGACCGGATGGAAACTATCCGCTCCCAATGTCGTGGATTGTCCCAACTGTCATCAGTCGCGGCTGCCGCACCATATTTGTCCGCATTGCGGATTTTACGACGGGCGCAAAGTCCTGACGACCAAGGAAGCCTAATTCCTGTCCGATGGACATGACCATTCACTACGAGTGTCAAATAATATGACCGGTGACGCAACATACCGCGTGGCCCTCGATGTCATGGGGGCGGACGGCGGTCCGGCGTCTATAATTGAGGGCGGCGTCACTGCCGCCCGCCAGCTTGGCGAACGTATCCACGTTCTCCTGGTTGGCCAGAAATCCCGCATCGAGTTGATTCTCGGCCACCTCAAAGACGTGCCCCGGAATGTCTCGATCATTCACGCCGAGTCCGAGGTGCCTATGACCATGTCGGCCACCGATGGCGTGCGCTTGAAAGACAGCTCGGTCGCACTCGGGTTGCAGCTCGTCAAGCGCGGCGATGCCTCGGCGTTTGTCTCGCCCGGCAACACTGGCGCCGTAATGGCCACCGCGCTGTTGACGCTCGGCCGCATCGAAGGCGTGAGCCGTCCGGCCATTACGGCGGCGTTTCCGACCAGCAGCGGTAATCCGGCGATCGTGCTCGATGTCGGCGCCAACGCCGACTGCAAACCGCAGCATCTGTCGCAGTTCGCAGTTATGGGCTCGGTCTACTCGTCGATTGCGTTCAACATCGATGCCCCGAGGGTCGGGCTGATTTCGATAGGCGAAGAACGAAGCAAGGGCAACGAACTGATCTTTGCCGCTCAGGAACTGCTCAAGCACTCCAAGATCAACTTCGTGGGTAACATCGAAGGACGCGATATTCTGTCGGGTGAAACTGATGTGGCCGTCACCGACGGCTTCACCGGCAACATTCTTCTGAAATTCGCCGAGTCGATTCAACCGATGCTGACCAAAGCCATGACGCGCCAGATTCAGACGAACATATTCTCCCGATTTGGCGCCTATCTGATGCTGCCGTTTCTCAAACGCATGAAGAATGCTTTCGATTACGCAAAATACGGCGGCGCACCGCTTCTGGGCGTCAACGGCATCGTAATCATCTGTCATGGCTCCTCGAATTCTCTCGCCATCAGCAACGCCATTCGCGTCGCCCATGAGATGGCGTCGAAAAATATCAAAGAACGGATTCATGACGAACTCATAACCAATCATTTCGGAAAACAAAATGGGTCAAGGGATAAGCGCGCGGATAGTGGGGACGGGATCGTATACTCCGCCGCGCAGGATGACCAACGCTGATTTCGAAAAACTGGTCGAAACCAGCGATGAGTGGATTGTCAGCCGAACCGGAATCAAAGAACGACGCATCGCGGATGACGGCATAGTCACCTCCGACATGGCTGTCGAGGCGGGGCGCCGCG
>DATKJY010000248.1:0-6336 GCA_035543175.1 Candidatus Acidiferrum sp. | reverse complement strand
GCTGCCCGCAAATCAGCCGGGCTTGTCTGTGTAATCGTTACCGGTGTCGATGCCGTCGCCGGGGTGGCGGCATAGAAACGATTGACACTGCTCGAAGACAGCGAGGCATCGAATGTCATCACTCCGCCGGATCGCGTCGCTCCGTCGACATACGACGGTTGGAGCGGATCGGCCAGATTCAGGATCACCGGGGTGGCGCTGTAGTTGTCCTGTATCTGCATCTGCGCCCGCTTCGAAGAGCTGTCGAGCACGACATCAAGTCGGTCATTGGCAGGCAGCAGGTTGCTCGGGTACGCAAGTTCGAGGAAATGAAAATACGGCGCCCAGCTCGATGTGGTCGTGAGATACAACTGAATATTGTTCAAACCGTCCACCAGCGTCCGCGTGGTGTAGGTGCAGAAATAGCTGTTGCAGTTGCCGTTGCTCGCAAAGATGCCGTTGACATTGGCGCTCATCCCGCCGGTGCGACCGTCGAGGTACAGTTGAGCCGCTGCGCCTGAGATGGCCCCTGGCGTATTGGCAAACACCTGGAGTCGGGTGCTGTCGCTCCAGTACCAGGTGTAGTAATTGTCGATATGGCCGGTGTTATCCTGAAGCAGCATATTGTTCTGCTCGACATGTACTCGTTGCGTGGCGGTGGTGATAGTTGTGTCGACACTCCCGCTCGGCGTACCGTCGATATGCGCCATTCGATGCGCCGGTCCGGCAAATGATCCGGATACAGCCAGCCAGTAGACATTGGTCGGCGTGTACGGATTGCTTACATACCTCGGAGCCGTTCCTGACGAATACACCCAGCGATTTGGCGACTCACCGTAAAACAGTATCTGATCGTTCGCGCCGAACAAACCGTCGCCGCCATCCTGAACATCTAAGGCGATTTCCGAAAATGCCGGACGCGGCTTGGCGTTGTCCATCTCCAGAGGGAGCCCGCCATCGTTGAAGATGCGTATCGAATCTGAATGCAGATTGGTTAGCGACAACCCGGCCGCCTGAAGTTGCGCTCCGGTCACTTTGCATAGACCGGTTTGATTGACGGCCATCTTGTACCACGTAGTTGCCTGAGTGAACGGGCCTTCAGCAACGGCCACTTTCGCCGCGGCTCGCGCCGGTTGCGGCCACATGGCGAATTGATCGTAGTTAACCAGGGCTGCTCTAAAAATTCGGTTAAACACTGGATCGCTGGCCGGAACGCCTTCGCCGGCCCGCGTACCTCCGACAAATGTCAACGCTATCTCAACTTCGCCATACACCGCGCCATCCACCACCGGGTTAATCTGAACGCTTACAACCTGACGACCACGAATTGTGATAGGTTTCGATATCAATACTCGTGGCGACCCACTCTGCCTGGCGATTCGGGTAGTGCTCGAGTCTGATGTCGCCGTTTGAAGGAGGCGCCACTGAGTATCCGTAAGCCGCACCGTGGCGCCGTACGGAATGCCCACCTGCACGGTCTTGGCGAGAACCGGGGTCGAATCCGACGATGTTAGAATTCTCAGATCAGAGAGATCAGCGCGACAGGCGACTTTGAAGCGGACACCGTCGGCCGTCGATGTGACCGTCTGGACATCGAGAAGGTTGGAACCAAATGCGAAGGCTATCGGTGAAAGAGCGATGAGGACGAAAACAAAAAACGGCCTCAGCGATGAGGAAGTCACTGCCCGCGGAATGCTCTTGCGAGCCCCGGACACAGATAGACCTATAGCACTGTCAAAACGGCGAATCAATTACTGTACTCTCGGCACATCCAGGTTTGGTTGTACTGCCGTTAACTAAGTGCTATACGAATATCTCCTTTCGCCTAAGCCGCGATAATATAGAAAGTTCGGCTGGATATGTCAAGGACGCAGGACACCCGGCCGCTGTTCATTCCTGCAATAATCCGGCCGAAAAATAGGATGAAATCGAGAGATTTCGGCCAACTCACTAACAGTAAAGCGCTTAGCGTATGCTATTGGTTCCCCGGGACTTTGTACCAATGCCCCAATCTGCCGCGTCTTGTTGATTTTTCTGAAATTTCTTTCACCCTCCACCACTTAAAATGCCCACCGGAGCCTATTGGTACCTCAGCATAGCTTGGCTCATATCACCGCTGAGTCGCCGCCATTCCCCTTTTAGATCCTGCAGCCTGCTGTCGTAATCATCCGCTGTCCCGACCGGGAAAAACACCGCGCTGTACGTTTTGTAGTAGAAATCCCGCTCCTGATTGAGCAGGTCGAGCGTCCTTTTGTCGAACACATTGGTAAGCGTGACCTGCTCGACGCCATACTCCACCATGCTTTCGTACGCCTGGATCACCGGTCGCTGCGTTTTATTCCACCGATCCATTTGCGTCCGCATCTCGGAATCGGCTACTGCCTGATCGCGCGTCGCCGAGCCGCGACGCCACTCCTGGGCGACCATCGCACCATATCGAAGGTAGTTCGAGGTTACCGAATCGATGAATGTCGTCACGATGGTCATCTTCTCGATTGAGGAGGCTCCCTGAAGGCGATTGTGCCAGTTGACCATGTAGTCTTTGGCCTTGGTGTTCGAGTTCTCGGTCGCCTGCTCGGGAGTTACCGGACCAGTCTGAATCTTGATACATCCCCCCAAAACCAGCAATATCGCCGGCAGCGCCAGAACCCCACGGTAGATTGGAACCCTCCTCATATTCGCCTCATGATCTCACTCTGGCTCCCTGAAGCGGCAGCGGCGCGAGATCACAGGTGAAATGGCGAAGGTACTGCGCCTCGTGTACGATGCGATATCCGGGTATACTCTGTTTCACCGATGCTATCCTCTCGCCGACTTCGGCAACATAATCCAGATGCGAATTGGTGTACACGCGTCTGGGCACCGCCATTCGCACCAGTTCTTTGGGCGCGAAGTTCTTTTTGCCGGTCTTCGGGTCCTCGGAACCGAACATGATGGAACCGATCTCAACCGTCCGAATCCCGCCTTCGAGATAAAACGCCACCGACAACCCCTGTGCCGGATACTGGTCGACCGGAACATGCGGAAGGAACTTCCCGGCATCGATAAACACCGCGTGACCGCCGGTCGGCTCGATTATCGGATATCCCGCCTCTTTCATCTTCTCGCCGAAATACGCGATCTGCTTGATGCGATTGTCCAAATAATCGAATTCAAGTACTTCTTCCAGTCCAACCGCCAGCACTTCGAGATCCCGGCCCGACAATCCGCCGTATGTCAGAAATCCTTCGATAAGAATGAGCAGGTCGCCTAAGCGATTATACCAATCATCATCGTTGAGCGCGATAAATCCGCCCATATTGGCCAGTCCGTCCTTTTTCGCCGACATCATGGCGCCATCACAACTCTCGAACATCTCGAAGGCTATCTCGCGAATCGATCTGTCCGCATATCCCGGCTCATCCCGCTTGATGAAGTAGCAGTTCTCCGCAAACCGTGCGGCGTCGAAATAGAACGGCAGGCCGTACCGATGGCATATCTCCGATGTCTCGTGGATGTTCGCCATTGAGACCGGTTGCCCGCCGGAGGAATTATTCGTGACGGTCATGATGACCATAGCGATGGAATCGGATCCGTGCTCGTTGATGAACTCCTCCAGGCGAAGGATATCCATATTCCCCTTGAACGGGCGAGGTTCATCGCTCACGGATTCGGGGCAGGGCAAATCGATTGGAATTCCCCCTTTGTGAAGCACATTGCCCCGTGTAGTATCGAAATGCGTGTTATTTAGCACAAATTGCCCGCGCTTGAGTATCGTACTGAACATGAGGTTCTCGGCCACTCTCCCCTGATGGCACGGAATCACGTGCTTCTTGCGGAAGATTTCCTTAACGACTTTCTCGAATTTGCGGAACGATATCGCTCCGGCGTAGGACTCGTCCCCAAGCATCAGCGCCGCCCACTGGTGGTTAGACATCGCGCCGGTGCCGGAGTCGGTCAAGAGATCGATATAAATATCTTTGGCGTCGATCTTAAACAGATTGTAGTGCGCGGCTGCCATCCTCTGTTCCCGCTCCTTGCGACTCAGAAGCTTGATCGGCTCGATAGCTTTGATTCGAAACGGCTCCGCCGGTTGACGTATAGGTTTCATGACAGTCTCCAGTTCAGGTTTCAGCACTTGCATCACTGCGAACGCCACAATCTAGTGAAGTTCTCGCAATGATTCGAACGCAGGAGTCAAATCCTGCCGCTTGGATGGAGATTATCTTAGGTGACGTCTTTCACGCGACGGCGATGGTAAGTGAGTCCAAGATGATTGGTGGTGTCCCGGTCGGTCCACATACAGTCGCTTACGCTTTCTTCAGCTCAAACTCCGTCACGACATGACCGGTAACGAGGTCGCTGTTGTTACGGACCTCCGGTCGGTCGTACTGCATAAGATACGGAAAATCCTCGATTTTGGCAACCAGCCCCAGTTGCCGGAAGATCTCCAGACAAATTGCCCCCAATGGGCGGAAACTGCCGTCGTGAACCTTGATGGCGATCCCAATATGCGGCTCGACAAACCCGATTCCCTGAATTGCCTCCCCGCCCCCCTTGCTGATGGCACGTCCGGGAAATGACTGCATAATCACCATATCAAGCCGCTTCTCACCGGAGACCATGACCGGGAATTCCGACATAGCCGTTCGAATCCTGTCAAGCGCCGAACCGATCTGCTGCGCGCATCGGAACGGCCGGGCCAGTTTGCTGTAACCGACCGCGAGATTCCTAAGCGGCAGCGGGAAATTCGGCGCGCTGCAACCATCGACCCCGACCTTCATTTTCTCTTCAGGATATTCGCAGACCTCAGAAATAATCTTCTTCACGAGGCGCTGGGAATTGCTTTCCGGATCGAGGTAATGTCCCGGCTCGACCCCCATAAAACGCGCCAGCGCCAGAAAATTGGTGTGCTTCCCGGAGCAGTTATGTCTGGTCGGGTCCTTCTCTTCGCCCGCGCGCGGAAACACGCCATCGTTCTGCATCCAGATCGGGACATGACAGCCGCACTTCAAGTGTTCCGCCTTGTTGCCGGCCTGGGCCAGGTTGGAGAGAATAACACGGACATGGTCCTCTGTCCCGCTGTGCGACCCGGCCATGATGGCGAGCTGTTCATTCGTGAATTTGAAATGATCCGCCGCCCCGGTCATGACAAGCGGCGTCAACTGGAACGGCTTGATCGACGATCGGGTCATCATGATGATGTCCGGGTCGCCAAGATAGTGCGTCAACCTGCCGGTGCGGTCGACAACGGCGATGGAAGCGTAGTGAATCGCCTCTTGAACCGCACCGCGATAGACGCGGGCAGCAACTTCGGCGCCGACTGGTGGTGTGGATATTGCTGGCGTATTCACGGTGTCTTCTCTTCAGATACGGCGGCCAATGTACGGCAGATTGCCGGAAATCGGTAGGCAATTCTCTGCGGCTACTTCTTGATTGCCTGGATGACACAGAAAGCAGGAAACCGACTGGTAATTTCGTAGTCCCTTCGACTGACCTTGCGAGCACGGTTCGGCGCTTTCGTCTCCAGCAATCTCTCCACCACGAACCCGGCGTGATTGAGCGCTTCGATAACTCTCTCAAACGTCTGGTGAAAGCTGATTAACTCCATCTCCATCATCCGCCAGGTGTAGGCGTTATTGTGGAAATACGGTAGAGCCGTCGCCTTGATTTGACGTCTCAATTTGTCGCTCTGGATTTCAATCACTGTACTGAACGGATGGTGGAATGAAAAAACAAACCGCCCATTTCGTTTCAGCACCCGACAGACCTCTGCAAACGGCCTGTTGAGATTCTTTATGTAATGCATAACCAGCGAACTGGCGACCACATCGAATGACTGATCCCCAAACGGTAGATCACTGGCATTTGCTTTGACGAATCTGATTTTAGGATTTTCGCGACGCGCCAGTTCGAGCATGCGGACGGCGTTATCGACACCGACAACATTCGCTCCCCATTTTGCAAGTTTGGCCGTAAGAATTCCGGTCCCGCAGCCAAGATCAAGCACACGCTTGCGGTTTACGATCGGTCGAAGAAGTCGCGTGATGGCCGGAGATTCGAGATACTCGTTATAGAAATTCCGTTTCGGATCGCGCCGCTTGGCCAGATAGTCTTCAGCGTACCGATTATACTGCTCTCGATTGACTGCCAGCGGGCTTCGTGGCGTTCGTTTCTTCGTTGCCATCAGTCTCTCGAATTCACAATCAACCTAGGCTCAGTTTTTTTCATTCCTGCGAAGGCAGGAATCCAGAGCCAGTCATTGCGAGGAGCGGCCCGACCTTCTCCCGCTCGCGACGAAGCAATCTCTACCCGTCGTCTACTTCTTCTTCGCCGTCCCCGTCAAATACGGCTTGAACTGTTCCGGGCTTCCGGGCG
>DATKJY010000247.1:0-2932 GCA_035543175.1 Candidatus Acidiferrum sp. | reverse complement strand
TGTATGCTAAGATATTTATTTTGCACGGTATTCCCCGCACCAGCGCGCTCAACGCCAGCACATCGTCCATCGTATCGTTGAAGCCGTCGAATATGATATACTCGAACGTCACCCGCTGCCCCGTCTTCTCCGCGTAATAGCGGACTGCTTCCATCAGCTTGTCGAGCTTGAACGTCTGTGCCACGGGCATAATCTTTGCCCGCTTCTCCTGTGTCGCCGCATGAAGCGACAGCGCCAGGCGCGTCTTCGTTCCGGAGTCAGCAAGCTTCCGAATCTTGGGCGTCACCCCCGATGTCGAGATCGTGATCTTCTTGGCGGCGAGTCCTAAACCGGCCGACTCCGTGATAATCTTGACCGCTTCCAGTACCGTTTCATAATTATTGAGCGGCTCCCCCATCCCCATAAACACGACATTCGAAAACGCCTCATGCCCGTAAAGCTCTCTGAGATACACCAATTGCCCGACAATCTCCCCGGCCGTAAGGTCCCTCAGCAGCCCCAGTGTCCCGGTCGCGCAGAAATGACAACCCAGCGCGCAGCCAGCTTGCGAAGATATACAGAGCGTCTTCCGCTCCTCGTCGGGAATAAGCACCGTCTCAACCGGCTTGCCATCCTCCAATCGAAACAGAAATTTCTCCGTCCCGTCGAGCGACTTGGCCTTATTCGCCAGCGTAAGACTCTCAAAGGTATAGCCTTCGACCAACTGCTCCCGAAGCTCCTTCTTCAGGTTGGTCATAAGGCTGAAATCGTATTGCCTGGTGTTATAGAGCCATTTGAACAGCTGGCGCCCCTTATACGGCTTTTCGCCGAGGGAAACCATGAGGTTTTCCATCCGCGATACCGAGTAGCCCATGAGGTTTTCTTTGGACATAGCCTGTTAATGTAACCCAAACCGGAGCCCGGAGCAAGGGCCGTTAGTCTACGTTTATACACGAGTCTCGCCTTGACAGCGCCTTGAGGGAGGTCTATTTTGCCGATACAGGGAGAGTCTGAAATCGGGGTGTGGCGCAGCCTGGTAGCGCACCTGCTTTGGGAGCAGGGTGTCGGAGGTTCAAATCCTCTCACCCCGACCATCAATCAAAAACACCTTGGATATTTCTTGAAGGTCGATTCCGCTTCGAACTCGCCTCCTAACGTGTTCCGTCAGGTCCTTAGTGAGCTGCTTCAGCGAACGGTGACCTGACAGCTCAGCCGTAGGGCGGGACCGCCTCCGGTCTTGCTTCCGTCCCGACATCACTCATCGATGTATCAAGTCTCGGTCCTTACGGACAACTCGGCAGCCCGGCCCCGTTGAAGAGAAAATCAACAATCCCCGTCAAATCGCCAATATCTACGCTCCCCGAACCGTCCACATCATTCTCCGACGCACAACTCGATATCGTCCCGCTCCCAAACAGATAATCCACCAGTGCCGACAAATCCGTGATATCAACAATGTCACCCGGATCACCATCGATATTCCCCGTTACCCCCGTACAACACGTCGGCATTGCCGAAACCTCGTTACCGTAATCGCTCGAAAGACCGCCGTTATCGACCGCCTTGATTCGAAAATAGTAGGTCGTCCCATTGACAAGTGCGAGAATGACTTTCGAAGTATCCGTCGCTCCTGTAGTCGAATCAATCTGCGTCGTCGGGTGCGCGGCGCTTCCGCCATAAATGCGATACCGGTAGAAATCCGGCTCGGTGTTGCGGTTCCACCTGAGCGTCACTCGCTGATTGCCGCGAGCCGCAGACAGATTCCAAGGCGCCGAAGGCGGCAAATTCGGCGTAGTCGTCATGATATTCGTGTGCGTCCAGGTATGATTGTCGCCATAGACGACCCAATTGTAATCCGCGATCGAGGCCCCTTCGCCAAACCACGGATTCATGTAGTACATCGAACTCCCGACCAACCCATCCCCGACCAAAAAGTGTCCTCCTCCGGACCACCATCCCCACCTGAATATGAACGGCCGCCCCGCCGCAAGCTCCGTCTGAATCTGACTGATCGACAGCGAAGACCCGTACCCGTAGCTGCTCACCCCCCAATGACTCAGAATATCCTCCATGCTTCCCGCGTACCCCCAGTTGTAATTCCAATAGTTGCACCCCTGGCTCGGATCGACACAGCAATTGACACTACCGAAATTGTGCCACGTCGCAACCGATCGCGTATACTCGGCAATCGTGCACTGCGCGACATCATGACCGTAGTACGCCAGAGTCGCCGCAGTCGAACCGGCCCAACACCACTGATCCTGCTCCTGTATCCGCACCGGAACGTTCAGAATCTGCGCGGTGGTTATCTGCACGGTCAGGAATACGAGCACCAGCAATGCTCCTCCAAAACCGCGAAGCAGCGCCTTTCCGTATGAGCGCTTACTGCTCATTTTGCGCCTCCCTCCCGAAATCCTCGCGAATCAGCGGCAACAGCGTCGCCTTTGAATACACGCTCTTGACAGCCTGTCCGTTGCGCTCGAGCATCATGGTCGCCGATGTGAGAGGACAGATGTTCTCTTTCGCTGCGGCTTGAGTCGTATCGGTCAGAAGCAGAAAATCGCTGTGAAGCTGATAGAGCCGAAGCAACTCCACTCGCCGCCCCGCGATATCCATTGCCCGATCTTTCATGAATTTTCCCAGTTCGCTTGCCAGCCCCGATGCGCCGAAATCAACTGCTTTCCACGTTCCCCCGACTTTCGCCACCGTGAGCAGCGCCCGCATCTCGCCATTCACGGTTATTGGCACTCTCCATTCGTTGACTGGGACGAAGATATTCTGATCCTCACGAATTCCATTTTTGATCGAGTCTGGAACGATGCTGACAACCGCGATTGGCGTCCCGAGTCCAACATTTCCGAACTCGCCACGATTGTTGAATCCATAGCTTGCCTCGGATCCGACCGGAATCATATCCAGAAAACGCGCCACACCCTCGCGGGCGGCCGCTACC
>DATKJY010000246.1:0-6711 GCA_035543175.1 Candidatus Acidiferrum sp. | reverse complement strand
AGGCCGGTCGTGTCGACGACAAATCTCAGCTTGCCGTCCGACCAGAAACCATTGTTGTCTACGGTCACGAGCTCGGCGCCGACGATCGTTAACGGCACGTAGGTGGTTTCGGGTGCACAAGCGACAACTTGCTCGGGATCTTCCGGAATATCGATATGCGGCAACGAATCCTTTTTGACGTTTACAGCAACGGCGACAATGTATTGCGAACAGAGTGCGGTACCTGTCACCGTGAAGTCATACTGACCGACGTGCTCGGCATCGAAACACAGCAACTGATTATGCCAGGTGGCTCCCGGCACTGCCACTGTGTAGGTTGTGTCCACCGGTACCCGCACGCAGATATTGCCGAAAGAGCACACAGTAGTGTCAAACGTCAGCGGTTGCCCATTGACCACGCCGCCGGTCTGTTTCTCAACCTTGACCAGCGCCAGACATGAATCAGCGCCACAACCATTGAACGCCACGAAGTAGAATCCGTACACCTCCGATTGCGGAGCTTCGAAACAGAGCGTGTCATTGTGCCACGCCGCACCTCGCACCACCACCGAGTCGTAGTTGCTGACGGTTGGCTTGAAGGGGACACATACGTTGCCGGTGCAGGTGGTATCGAATATGGTGTCGTGCGAACAGGCAAGCACCGGAATCCCCTTCAGCGTGACCTGAATATGATACGACGGCACAGTCACGGTACCGCAGCGATTGGTGCCGCTTACCGAGAACGTGTAAAGTCCTGACGTATCAGCCTCAAAACAGATCGTGTCGTTGGCCCAGCTTCCCGTGGAAACCGTGACCTGATCGGCGTTTTTAATCACCAGCGGCGCGCACGCCTGACCCGATTTACACAATACTACCGAAGGCTCAATTTGAGGGACTTCGATGGAAACCGGAAGAATGAGGTTCACCTGCACTTTGACCGTGCATGCGGTGACGCCACAAGAGTTAAACGCTTGGACACCGATGGCGTACAAACCAGCAGTATCGATTGGGAAAAGCACTGAATCGTCTACCCATGTTCCGTAATTGGTGCGCACAGAGTCTGCAAACCTGATCGCGAGCGGCCAACTAAGCTGCGGATAGCCGGAGCAAACACTTATCTCGGCGACCGAGCTCGGGCAAGCGATGGCCGGCATATTCTTTATCGTTACGGTCACGGGGAATGATTTTAGTTCGGAAGTCCCGCACCGGTTGTGCGCTGTCATATCGAAGCGATAGACTCCGGTGGTATCGGCTTCGAAACACAACTGGTTGTTGGACCAGGTTCCACCTTTGACCACGACCGAATCGGCAATCTCCACTACGAGCGGGACACAGATGGATCCGCTGCCGCAGCGGGATTCGGAAAACAGTGTGTCTGTGAGGCGGAACGTCGGCGGTTGTAAAATAGTAATGCCGGCCCTGACAGTACAGGAGGCCGTGCCGCAACGACTGTAGGCAGTTACCGGAATATTGTACGCGCCGACAGTGTCCGCCGTAAAGCAGAGAGAATCCGAAGACCAGGTCCCTAAGGCCGATTTGACGGAATCCGCTCCGGTGACCGGCACGGGCAGGCAGATATGCTGACCCGGGCATGCTTCGATAAGATACTGCGACGACGCGCAGGTGATAGTCGGGACACCGGTGATGGTCACCTGGACACCAACCATACAGGTATCGGCTCCGCAAGTACCGGTGGCTATAACCTGAGTCGTGTAGAGACCACTCGTATCGGCCATAAAGCACAGCTGGCCGTTTCGAAACGCGGCGTTCGCCGCGCTTACTGACATGGCATTCTTAGTAGCTACCGCGAAACAGACTTCGCCCGGCTGGCAGAGCGACACTTTGATGGGCTCGCTCGGGCAGATAATGACCGGTTTAGTCCCGAAGCTAACGTCGACCGTCACCAGGCAGGTATCGGTGAGCGTATCGCCGGCTGCGATGACTGTATACTGGTACTGTCCGGCCGACTGGACGTTGAAACACAGCTGCCCATTCTCCCAGATGGCGCCGTCGACCGTGACATTGACACCCGGCAGGATTGGAAGATTCACACAGGCCTGCCCCGGGCCGGGAAGGCAAACGCCAATCGGACCGGCAGGGCACGTAATATTCGATTGTGCTGAAATCCCCCCTGCGAAAACCAAAAGCAGGAAAGTGATCACCAGACCGTGGCGCACCAGAGGCACGCGGCCATTTTGCTTAGAATAGTTCCTCATTCCGGATGGTCTCCCAGACTATCATCACATGTTTGTTGTCACAATGCGGGTACAAATCGGACCACATCACTAGCCCATTTGCAGACTCCCGGCTGCAAAATATACCGGGGCCATACCGGACACAACTATAAATCAGAAATTGGTTTCTCCCGGTAAGGAACTTTTTTCGAGAAATCCCGGTTGACGCATGTAGCTCAAGAATTATGAGATGTAATTTATCCTATTTCGGAATCAGTTCCTAGACACACGGGTATTGCCCTTAAGGAGGCAAAAAATGAAAGCGGTTCTGCGACTGGCAGTAGTTATGACAATTCTTGCAGCATCAGTGGAGGCATCGATCGTGACCAAGAACATCGAATACAAGCAGGGGTCGACCATACTTGAAGGGTACCTCGCATACGATGACGCCCTACAGGGGAAACGCCCGGGCATCCTTATTGTCCACGAGTGGAAAGGGCTTAACGCGTACGCCAAAATGCGGGCCGATACGCTGGCCAAGCTGGGTTATGTGGCGTTCGCCCTCGACATGTACGGCAAAGGGGTGCGACCGCAGACAAACGAAGAAGCTTCTGCAGAGGCGAGTAAGTTCTATAAGGACATTCCCCTCATGCGAGAACGGGCCATCGCCGGCTTGGATGAGCTCAAGAAACAACCCAATGTGGACACTACCCGGCTGGCCGCGATCGGCTACTGTTTCGGCGGCAAGACGGTTCTCGAACTCGCACGTTCTGGCGCGAATCTCAAAGGCGTGGTCAGTTTTCACGGTGGACTCGCCGCGACCAACCCCGGCGACGCCAGTAACATAAAGGCGAAAATCCTCGTGTGCCACGGTGGTTCGGATCCCAATGTTCCGATGTCTCAAGTGGTAGGACTCAGTGACGAGTTGACCGCAGCGGGCGTAGATTTTCAGATAATTATTTACAGCCAGGCGGTGCACGGTTTCACCAATCCGGACAACGGGAATGATCCAAGCAAGGGCGTGGCGTACAATGAATCAGCCGATCATCGCTCCTGGGCTGCGATGCGCACGTTTTTTGATGAGATTTTCAAGTAAGCGTGAATGTAAGACGGCGGAACTTGTGTCCGCCGCCTCACTTCAGAGATTTAACCTTTGTTCAGTCTCGTCCTGACCTTCTTCCATGATTTCGTAATCAGGAAACTCTCGTCCATGTAGCCGACCATTTTCGTGAACTTCTGCCATGGGATCGCAAACGTCAGCACCCCGGCAGGCACGTACGGCCGGGCCGAGACATCGAACATCCCCAGCACCGCCCTGGGATTCTCCTTCTTCCCTTCGTGATACGGCCAGTAGACAATCGACGAGCAGCCGGCGCCGAACGGCGCCATTACGCCTTCAGGACGGACTTCGTCGAAATTGGTGAGAGTAAATAATCCAGAGAGGACATCCGGAGACGCAAAAAAGACCGCTGTGATCGGCTCGTCCTTCTCCTCCAGTTTGTCGATTCGCTTGAAAACGATATACTTGCCGGGGGCCGCAAACGGTTGCTGAACCTTCAGCACTTCACTTACCAACTCCGGCGTCCGCTTATACCGCTCACCTTCGAGTTCTCCCTCGATGCCGCACGAGAGGAAATACTCGAAATTCGGGCGGAGTTCTGCTCTGAAACCCAGATACCGCTTGCCGCCGGCACATCCAACCGCATTCACGTCGAATGTGAGAGATTTGCCCTTCCGCACTTTGGCCAGATCCCCAATAACACACTGTTGTTTGGCGGGGACACCGGCGTACGGCGCATGCGACGTGTCATCGGCGTAGTAGTAGGTGATCGGAAGTTCCGCTTTCGGGAAATACTTGTTCCACTGTTTGAGAAAGGTCTCTTTGAACGCCATATCCATATCATACCTCGTGAACTGGTAGAGTCATGTTTGCTCTATTCAAGTATAGACAATGAACGCGGTTTATTCCAAGGACTTTTGCGTCACAATTCGGCGCTGACGAGGGAGCGGGCAATCCGACCGCGTCCTCACTGCACCTTAAACGCTACGCTGGCTGAACGGCCGTAGGAATCGACACACATCAACTGGTGTCTCCCCTTCTGCGGAGCATAAAAGACCTTACTATCTGGCGTTACGGTGGTGAACAGCTGCCCGTCGAGGAACCAGTGTATCTCGCGGCAGTCGGCGGCCAGCGAAGCCTCGAAGAGTATTTTCTGGTAATCCACCGGCGCGCTGGCCCGAATCATGTACACGGCGTCGTTTTCCGGCGACGTGATCACCGGCGCCGAGCCGGCAAGCACACCGGTGCATCTGGGATTATGTTCCGGCGCGAAACTGATCATCCCGCGTGAAGTCAACCAGGCCGAAAGCCGTGGCGGCCAAATTTCGACTGTCACCTCTTTCGTTTGCTTTCCAGCGGAGCAGTACTTACACAACTGGTAGCCGGTCACCTTGTCGACCAGAATCCGACGATGCACTGTACATTGCACTGTTGGTGAAACGCCGACGATGTAATGCTCGCCGATCTGGTTGGGACAGGCAGGCCCGATCTCCTGCCCGGTGGTCGCGCACACTGACCGAGTGGCTATTCCGGGTGGTATCCTGAACCAGTCCTTCTCTCCGTTTGGACATAGCTGATTGAAGATATCAAACATGAGTGGCGCGGATATTTCGGCTCCGACGATGGCGACCGAACCTTCGGCCGAGAAATTCCCCGCCCAGACGCCGACCGTGTACTGAGGATTGTATCCGATGGCCCAGGCGTCCTTTCGACCGAACGATGTGCCCGTCTTCCAGGCGACGCGCGGGAGATTGGGTGTGAATTCCCAGCTGCTCGGGAGATCGGGGCGTTTCAATTCAGCAAGGATCTCAGTCACTAGATAGCATGCTTCCGGTGTTAGTATGCGGGTCGCAGACACTTGCCTACTGCGCTTCGTGAAATTGACAGGAACATAGTCTCCCCCCCGCGCCAGAGTGGCGTACAGATTGCTGAGTTCCAGCAGCGTGACTTCACCGGAGCCGAGAATCAATGGCAGCCCGTATTCATTGTATTTTCGGTTGAGGGTGGTAATGCCGCCACGGTGGAGAAGATCGTAGAACTCCTTGAGTCCGATTTTTGCTTCCAGATTCACCGCCGGCACATTGAGCGATTGAATGAGCGCCTCCGACACCGAGACAACGCCATGAAATTCTTCATCGTAGTTCACCGGAATATACCCGGCGTAATTTACGGCCAAATCCTCCACCTTCAGGGCCGGCGAGATGATCCCCTTCTGGAATCCGAGCGCATACGCAAACGGCTTGAGCGCCGAGCCGGGCGAGCGCGGCGATAGCGCGCCGTTTACCTGACCGTGATGAGTGACATCGGCAAAATCGGCCGAGCCGACCATCGCCAGCAGGTCGCCGGATCGATTGTCAATGACAACGGCCGCCAGATTTTGGATTCCTTTGCCGGAGAGCTCCCCCTGGTAATTCTTCGCCAGCCGCTCACAGTTGATCTGAATCTTGTAGTCGAGGGTCGAATGAATTTCAGTCTGGTCCGGTTGAGCCGCAATCACCTTCTGGCAAAAGTGCGGCGCAGCGACGGCCGGTGCGACGCGTTGTATCGGAATTTCCTCTTTCAAGGCCTGTTCGTATTCCGATGCCGTGATAAGCCCGTTATCGCGAAGCCGAGAGAGAACCTGGTTTCGACGCGCCACGCATTTGCTCAGATCGCGGTCCGGGCGAAACTGCGACGGCGAAGAAGGAATTGCCGTGAGCACCGCTATTTCGGATGCCGACAGCTTGTCCGGAGGCTTATCGAAATAAAGGTACGAGGCGGCGCCGATCCCTTCGATATTCCCCCCATACGGCGCCAAATTGAAATAGAGCTCGAGCAGTTCCCGTTTTGAGTAGCGAAGCTCAAGTTGCATGGCACGAAGGACCTCGAGGATTTTATTCGGAATGGTGCGCTCTTTGGGCTCGATCATTCGCGCTATCTGCATGGTGATGGTCGAGCCGCCGCGCACATACTTGCCGGCGCGGATATTGGCAATTGCTGCCTCTACGAGCGCCACCGGATTAAACCCCGGATGCCAGTAGAACCAGCGATCCTCGCACGCTACCACTCCCTTCACCATGAGCGGCGAAATCTGCGCCAGCTTCACCGGTTTCCGCCAGAAGCGGTCCGGCGAAGTGAAGCAGTTGAGGAGGTGATCATCACGGCTGTACACAAACGTCCCGGCGGGCCGGTGCAACTTGTCAATCGGCACTGGAAAAACGAGCCAGTTGAGCGCAGCCAGCACGGCAAGTGTACCCATAGCCGCGATGATGACTCTTCTCCATCGGGGGCGTTGCCGGATGCGCTCTATTGTCCGAATGCCGATCACAGTGTCGCGAGCTCCTATCGCACAATGGTCATCGTCCCGGACGACGCACTGCTGGCGATTAACGGGTTATACATGCATTCCGCCGCAATCGGCGGTACTTTGAATTCGCCGGCGCAGATGGCCCGCAGACTGTAATAGAACTTCATGGGTGACCCCGGATACAGATTGGTGAAGAGCAATAATCGGTCATC
>DATKJY010000245.1:0-3073 GCA_035543175.1 Candidatus Acidiferrum sp. | reverse complement strand
ACAAACAGTTCCGCCTGTCGCGGGCCGCTGTGATTGAAGGCTCTGGCCACGACAACCGGCACCTTGTGACGACGGTGATAGTAGAGCGCGGCATATTCGGCCGCTGCTTTGGAAATCCCATAAGGCGAAATGGGTCGGAATGGGTCGTCCTCAGTTAGCGTCTTGGTCGCAGGACGAACAATCCCGTAGGCGTCGCACGAGCCGACAAAAAGGAATCTCTTTATTTGAGAACACGCTTCCGCTGCCTGCAACAGGTTCGTGGTACCTTCGAAATTGACGCGAAACGTCTGCTGCTCCAGATCAAACGATTTCCCCACCGATGCCATTGCCGCGAGATGAAATAGATAATCCGGTTTGAATTTCAGTACCGCTTTACGGCACTCGCCCGGATTCAGAATATCCAGCCGTACCAGGCGCAGTTTCTTCTCGATTGCGGAAAGGTTGGCTGTCGATTCGCCCGGAGCGAGCGATCCGGCAACCGAATATCCGTGGTTCAGGAGTTCCTCGGCCAGAAATGATCCGGCGAATCCCGCGATGCCGGTGATGAAGGCGGTGCGCTTTTTCATTCGGAGGTTGCGCCAGAGAGACGTTTGAGATCCGCCACTACCATCATTTTGACGAGACCTTCGAAACTGACCGATGGCTCCCAGCCGAGTTTTCGGCGGGCGTGGCTTGGGTCCCCCAGCAGCAGATCGACCTCGGCGGGGCGGACGAATTTCGGATCGGTGAAGACATACCGGCGGTAATCGAGGTCGAGGCTCGCAAAGGCGAGGCGCACGAATTCCTCAACCGAGTGGGTCTGGCCGGTCGCGACGACATAGTTGTCCGGTTGGGATTGCTGAAGCATCAGCCACATCGCGCGCACATAGTCACCGGCAAAACCCCAGTCCCGTTTGGCGTCGAGATTCCCGAGCGCCAATTTCTCGGCCAGGCCAAGTTTGATGCGCACGGCGCCATCGGTGATCTTGCGCGTAACGAATTCCAGGCCCCGACGCGGGGATTCATGGTTGAACAGGATGCCGGAACTGGCGTGAATACCGTAGCTCTCCCGGTAATTGACGGTGATAAAATGGCCGTACACCTTGGCGACGCCATACGGGGAGCGTGGATAGAACGGTGTGGTTTCCTTCTGCGGAACCTCGTGCACCCGGCCGAACATCTCTGAGGATGACGCTTGATAGAACTTGATCTTCTTGTCCACCAGCCTGATGGCTTCGAGCATTTTCGTCACGCCAAGGGCGTCGAATTCACCAGTCAGGACCGGCTGCACCCAACTGGTCGGCACAAACGACTGCGCCGCCAGATTGTAGACTTCCTGCGGGCGGTGTTCTTCGATGACGTTTACGATTGAGAGCTGGTCGAGGAGGTCGGCCTGAACCAGTGTAATCTTGTCTTTGATATGATCGATACGCTCGAATGATTCGGTGGAGGCGCGTCGGACCATGCCGACAATTTCGTACCCCTTCTCAAGCAGCAGTTCCGCCAGATAGGAGCCGTCCTGTCCTGTAATACCGGTTATAAGTGCGCGCATTCTAATCTCGCCGCGTTAGGAGTTGATCGGTTGGGGCGTCGGTATCACAACCCGGACAGGCCCCGTTACTGATCGCTGCGGCGGAATATACACCGGCTCCACGGAGCGGTCAAATGGAAACAAGGCAACGATTTGAGAGTGCGTCTTGGTGACTGAGATTCGACTGGACGCACATCACAGCTTATAGCCCCACATGTATACGCGGCGGACCCGCACGTGGGCCCGGTCGGGACGGAACGTAGCGGCGAACCGGACCTTGACGGTTTCACCGGGATGGTCAAACCGTCGGCACCAGCTGCACGTTGCGAGGGACATCGGGGGCGATAACCAGGCAAAACGATTCGCCATCATCTCGACGTCCTTGATGACGATCGCGGCTGAGTCCTCGGATGCCTGATTTCCTGTCCTTTTTCTATCGGAGTACCAGACTTTGAGAGAGCAAGCCTGGAAAGGATAGGGAACCGACCCGTTTACCTGAAAGGTGTCGAGCGGTGTTGGCTCGACCCGTTCGGCGCTGGTGGAGACCGGTCCGTTTTCGACACCAATTTGGGGAATCCTCAGCGTTACCAATTCCGCACTACTTTCGCTAATCGAGTCCTCGGCCAGCGGCAATAGCTCGTAGGAACGGTCGAGTGGAATTATCGTATGTCCGATATGCATCTGATCGACATTATCGCCGGAGCGTGGTCGACCCAAGGCCGAATAAAATAAGCCTAATGCGGGATGACCTTCCCGGTCAGTCCAGTACGGCGCCATCTTATAGAATCTGATCTCCCACTGCGTTTCTCCCATGAGTCCGGAAGGTCCGGCTAGAGGATCGGGAAGGCGATCCCAGCTGGCTCCCAGATCATGACTGACGGACAGGACGGTCCTTCCTCCCGCCACGCCGGCGCTTAGCGAATCCTGTTCCATCGCGACCATGAGAAGGTCCCCTCTGCCGTACGGGATGATATCGAAATGCCAGATGACCCAGTTACTCTTGGGGTAGGAACATTGACCCAAATACGTGTAGCCTGAGTCGTGCTTCATAGAGACGTACCTTCGAAGATCGAATCTTCCGCGCCCCTGGCAATCCCGTCCAGCCGAAGCGGTGAAGAGCAGGTACCGCCCTCCCGTATCTATGACGACGCAAGGTGAAAGGCAGGCTCGATCGCCGGTATCGTTGACGACAAATGCAGTCTGACCGTTGCTGAGCGTGTCGCTCCAGTGAAAGCCGTCGGCGCTCGTCATCACGACAAGTCGCTGACCGTTGCGATAGAGTGAATCTCCAAAGGCCAGGTTGTAGGTTATCCGGTTGATCATCGCAAGCCGATTGTCTTTCGTGAGAAATAGCTTGGGGTCGGACATGTAGGTCGGTTTGACACCGTTGAGTCGGGCATAATCGGTTACCCGACGGATCGGATTTTGAAGGGTATCAGCTCCGATTACCAACCAGTGCATACTGTCGGGCGAGTTCCCCACGAACAGCATCGGGTTTTCCGAATCCTGGACGGCGTGCCAGTAGTTGGAGCAGGCCAGCCAGTATTCGTAGCCGTGCCATTT
>DATKJY010000244.1:0-6800 GCA_035543175.1 Candidatus Acidiferrum sp. | reverse complement strand
ATCGCCAAAGCCCATGGCATACTGACCGCCGTCGACAATACCTTTGCGACACCCTATATCCAGCGACCGCTCGACTGCGGCGCCGATATCGTGCACCACTCCGCCTCCAAATATCTTGGTGGGCACTGCGATGTTATCGCCGGCGCTTTAATCGTGAAAGACGAGGCTCTTGCCGAGCGCGTGCGGTTCAACCAATACGCGGTCGGCGGAACGCTTGGCCCGTTCGATTCCTGGCTGGTGCTTCGCGGACTTAAGACCCTGCACGTGCGCATGGAGCGGCACTCGGTCAATTCTATGAAAGTCGCCGAGTTCCTCGAGACAGTCGATCTGGTCGACCGCGTGTATTATCCCGGCCTCGATGGTAAGCCGATTCCGAACGGCATGGCCATGCCCGGCGGGATGGTGACATTCACGATTAAGGCGGATTTTGAGACGGTCAAGAAATTCGTGATGTCCACCGAAGTGTTCGTTTTAGCGGAGTCTTTAGGCGGGGTGGAGTCTTTGATCAATCACCCGGCTTCGATGACTCACTCTTCGATTCCGAAAGAAATCCGCGAGAAATTCGGCATCACCGACAGCCTCATACGCCTGTCGGTCGGTCTTGAGCATATCGACGATTTATTGATTGATTTACGTCGCGCCTTCCACGCCATCCGCACGCGCTGAAAATCCCGCTCAGTCAGGTCATGTCCGCCGGAGGCTGATGTGACCTGACCGACACCCTACGCCTCTTCCCCCAGCGCCATAATGTCCCTTACCAGGATCGGCTCCACCGCATAGAACCCCTGCCCGTACTTGCAGCGCGCCTGCAAACCGAACGACCGCGCCATCGCCGTCAATTGCTCGATATAGTCACGCGATTTCTCCGGATTCAGAAACTGCGACCTATGCGCCGACAACGCCTGAATCCATCGATCGAAATACGGTGTGATATTCACCACAAAATTTGGGTAGACCCCCGGCGGGAGAAAATAGTGGAATATCCGTGTGACCAGATGCGGCTCGCCCGGAATCTCAATCTTCTTCAGCGCCGCCAGATTGCAGGCGTTGATCGCAATCACCCCCGATGCCACGTGATCTGGATGCGACTGCCGCCTGCCGTGCCCGACATGCGGATATGGCGCCAGCACGATCTTCGGACGGGCCTTCCGAATGATGGTCGCCAATTCCAGGCGTTTGTCGTAACTGTCTTCGAGCTTCGTGTCCCCCCAGTCGAATGTCGCAATAATGTCGGCGCCGAGGACGGTTGCCGCATCCTTGACTTCCTGAGCCCGGATTGCCGCCGTCCCGCCGGTCCCCATTTCCCCCTGCGTGAGAATGACGATACCGCAGCGGTATCCCATCTCCTTAAGGCCGATCAACACACCGCCCGTGCCGACCTCGACATCATCGGGGTGCGCCCCAACGCTGATCAGATCATATGTGGCTTCATTCATCATGATATAGTAAACTAAAAAGAAAACCCGGAGGTGCAAAAAACCTCCGGGTGTCACGCTTCGTCGTTGACCCTTATTGGGTTTCCCCGTAAAAAGCATGCGAATGGAATATCAGCATGTCCTTCAGAAGATCATACAGATACTGATCTTTGGTCGCCGGTTTACCCTTATACCCTTCGTACTCCTTCACCCAGACCTGCGAATTCAGATGGCGGTTGGCCAGGAAGTTTCGGAACGAAGTCGTCTGCTCGTGGAATCCGTAGTTGGGGTCTGATTCCGGCGTCTCGAGGAAATACATCTGCACGCCGTCAAGAGGTTGCGCCGAAGGCGCATGCCAATACAGCGAGTCGAGGTTATTTCGCATCCAGCGCTGCCAGATCATGTTAGGTCCCTGATAGGGAGTTCCGGTGTTGTCGAACGGGAAGTGGAAATCGAACCCCGTCAGGTCGCCGTACTGCGAATAACCGTTGACAATGCGGGTCACAAGAGTGGTTGAATCCGATAACTGATACCGATTGGTAATGGAAATGCGAAGCGCCTTGGAAAGGGTATCACCCAGAACGATTGTGTCCACCGTATCCACCCGATATCGAATTGAATCGTCATGCGGTGAAAATGCCAAGGCCGCGCCAATCAGCATGCGGGAAATTGGATGAGCCGCTGAACTGTCGAATTTTGCAAACGCCGAGTCGCTGCCGAGCAAACCCTGTTCGAGCAGAGCCGCCCGGAATTGCGGAACAAACCCGCCGGTACCATCCGACCCGTCAAAATCGAGCGGACCGTCGGTAACCGTAATGGACTTGAAGGTTCCGGGGTGCACTAACGCAGCGCGAAACGCGCCGTAAGCCCCCTGGCCGACTCCGCCAATACCACGCATGCCCGGCTCGTCGTACACCATTTTGAATTCGTCGCGCGTGAATTTCAGCAGATCTCCTCCCACAATACTGTCATACCAGCCAGCCGGCAGGCTGTTGCCATAGAAATAGCCGCCGAATACCTGGTCATTGGCGACACACACGATAGCCATCGGATGTATAACGCTGTCGCGTATCATCTCTTCGGCCATCTGGAACAAACCGTGCTGGAAGTAGTAATATTGATCGCCGCCTTGAGGCGCCAGTAGCACCAGCATCGGCACTCGGATCTGGTTGGTCCACGCCGCCTCAGGGACATAAATCGCCATGTTGAGCAGCTCAAACGGATTCTTGAGCTGGAAACGAAGATCAGGTGAAAACACATGCTTGGCGGCATCGAAATACATCCACGAGTCACCGGGTGCGGTATACGGCGCATTGGTGCCGCGATCCGAACAACCCGTCATAAGTGCCACCAACAGGAGGCTTGCTACTGCGATAATCTTGATAAACGTCTTCATTATTACTCCTGCCTCCTTCCTAATACCGGTAGTTGAATGACAGAATGGTTTCGTACGTATTGCCGCTGTACTTGCCCGGGAAACTGTCGAAATTCCCGTCGCCGTTCGAATCTACCAGATCCGTCACCGTCAAATCCGGACAATGGATGATGCTAGTGGTCAGACCAAGGTCCCAGCGCTGAATATGCACGATCGCGCCGAGATTAAACCCGTACTTGTTACCGGTATCGATAAACTGCGGGATGAAATCTTTGCTGTCGCGGGCCGGTGACTGGTCGGCTGAAATGCCGCCGAGCAAAGTGAGATAGCTGTTGTAATTGTAAATGGCTCCAATCGCCAGCCTTCCCGCGTCTTTCCAGTCGATTGGACTGGATAGATTAGCCGTGAAGAAATCCTTCGCGGCAGCACTGTCCATCGCGCCGCGGAACGTGCCAAAATTCGTGTAGCTGAAATCGAACCCCTTGAAGCGCGACCACATGGTCATCTGAGCGTCGATTGCAAGGGTCAGCTTCTCGTTGATCGCGTACGCGGCTCCCACGCCGATTGTCATCGGTAGCCGAAGCTTGGTTTCAAAATCGCTGTTCAACTGCACGGTCGCACCGTTGACAAACAGATACTGAACCGAGTTGAGATTGATACCAGTGGCCGGGAAAATCTGCGGCATGATGAACGTCTGTGTTGCCTTCCCCTTGAGCGTAATGTCGAACGGGATGTTGATGCTCGCGGCCAGACGAAGCTTCTCCGACTGCTTCAGCAACACGCCGCCCTTCAATCCGAATCCCCAGCCGTTGCCGTCCTGATAGGAAATTTCGCTGACCTTGTCCCGAGGCCGATCGCTCAACGGCGACGGCATCGGGTTCTCACGGAACGTAAGATTCTTGAACACGAGATCGCCGCGCTGCAGCTGAAGCCCGAGCCCCACGGCCAGCTTCTGGTCCATAAACTCACGGGCCATCGTCAGCTGGAACGCCACCACATCGAGATTGTTGGTAAACTGCTCGCTTGGTGGCTGGTACGAAGCTGAGTCGTTGTACGAACGCAGCGGGCTGTACAACGACCAGCGAATATTGGCGTCGAACGGTTCATACGCCGACAAACCGAACACCGTCTCACCCCAGACAGGCAGGCGCACGACAAAGCCGCCCGACGGCATCGACAGCACCTGGTGTGCGTTGTAGATCGGTCGCCCGTTGTAAATTCCGGTGGAATCAGCGGGACCGCCGAAACTATAATTCGGCTCAATCTGATCGCGATAGTACATAAAGCTCGAGTTGCCGCCGAGTTGATTGTCCGGGATGAACGCATAACCCGCCGGGTTGTACCAGGCGGCGGACCAATCGTCGGCTATCGCCCGAAACGCGCCCCCCATGGCTCTGGCTTTGACGCCCAACCCGGTGTTCTCGAAACCACCGGCCAGCAGAGACGTACATCCAAGCACGACGACCAGTATAAGTGTGACTGCAAAGCGAATAATCCCCATCCTCATCTCCATCCATCTATGAGCAAAATATTACTTTTCGTTGATTGGCAGCCCGATTGACGCCCCGGCGAGAAAACACATCCCGGTAAGGGATCTGGGACGATCCAAGCTTTATCTACCGCTGCAACGACTAAACCGGCCCTTTCCTCCTGCAAAACAAGTCGCCAAAGTACTACAACCACTCTCTCTTGTCAAGGGCAGAGGCCATTTTTTGCAACCCAAACGGCCCAATAAGCCTCTGCTAGTGCATAAGTTATGGCTCACCACACAAGACGTGCGACACCGCCAAATGTCAAATCAAGCCCTCTTACCTTGGTCGATAAAACTTAAGAAAACTGAAAGAACATATCAGCAATCGACTTAGAACCAGATATACCCCGAGTGCGTGGCAGAGGACGACCTTCGTACTCTGATTGTCACACAGACTTCCACCAGGGAAAGGATTTCCTCACGCCTCTGGAATCCTTTTTCGAAAATGCTCGTCATACCCATCCCGCATCGAAGCCATCGAGTTCCCCTACTCCGTTGTCGCCGATACGGATAGCCGCATCGCTAATGGCTCGGCACCAACCTTGCATTGACTCGCACGGATGTCGCGGAGTGTGCCATCCGGCGCTCATAGGAACTTTGCTATAGGAAGGTAAAGATGCGCAAGTTACTCGTTCTACTCATACTCATAATCATCCTCGTCGCCATCAACTGGTTCAAAGAAACCAAGGCTCAGGATCTGACCAAACTGAGTGATAGCGATCGCGAGACCTTAACTCGTCTGCGCCAGAAAACGCAATCGCCGGTCCAGCAAGCCGACAATTACCAGACGCCGCCTCTTTACGGCAGCACGACTCCGGCACAGGGACCCGCCGAGAAAGACACTACCGGTATTCTACCGACAGATTCGCGAAAGCTCGAGTTCGACCAACTCAAACCGTTCGGTCTGGAACTGTTCGAAGGTCCTCACGAATCTGCGCCCCCCGATGACATCGCTGCCGCCTCAGATTACGTGTTGGGACCGGGCGACAATCTCGTGGTGAGTCTGTGGGGTCGCGTCGAGCAGGAATACACTCTCACGGTCGATCGCGAAGGAAAACTCTTTATTCCGAAAGTCGGTGAATTAATCGCCTGGGGGAAAACACTCGACCAGTTTCGCACGTACGTCAGACAGAAACTGTCAAGCGTCTACTCTGATTTCGACATGAATGTATCGCTTGGCAAGATTCGTTCTATTCGCATATATGTCACCGGCGAGGTCAATCGCCCCGGCGCTTATACCATATCGTCGCTTACGTCGCTGTTTAACGCGCTGTATCTCGCTGGTGGACCGAGTACGAACGGAAGCATGCGTGATGTTCGCCTCATGCGGGGCGGTAAACAAGCAGCTTCGCTTGATCTCTATCAACTTCTGTTGCAAGGCGACAACACTTCTGATGTCCGACTTGAATCCGGCGACGCCATTTTCGTCCCGGTTACCGGTCCGCGAGTCGCCATTCGAGGCGAAATCCGCCGCCCTGCTATTTATGAGTTGAAAGGCTCGGAGACGGCGCTCGAATTGCTTGCCCTGGCGGGCAATCCGACCCCGGAAGCGCATCTTGACCGCGTCATGCTCGAGCGCGTGTCGAAAATCAAAGCCTGGGAGGTCGTTGACCTCAACCTGAACGCCGCGCACCCTGAGACTGTCAGCAACCAGCCGCTTCTGGACGGTGACCGGATTACCGTGTATTCCATTTTCGACGCTCGCAAGAACCTCGTGGCGGTGGCCGGCAAAGTGAAACACCCTGGCTATTATGAAAGAAAAGACTCTACCCGGGTTAAGGATCTCATCGAGCAAGGTCAGCTTCAGGACTACGATGTTTATTACGAACGCGCCGATCTATTTCGCCGTTACGCCGATCGTCGCCAGGAAGTGATTCCGATCAATCTCACCGAGGTTCTGCACGGAAACCCGGAAAAGAACCTGGTGCTGCACGATCTTGACTCCCTTCGCATCTACTCGCTTCAGGAAGTTGACCGGGAGAAATCCGTGTTTATCGAAGGGGAAGTGAAAAATCCCGGCCAATACCCGCTGTATCAGAATATGAAGGTCGGCGATCTGGTCTTCCTGGCCGGGTCGTTTGCACGAGGCGCCTCTCGCCTGCAAGGCGAAATCGCCAGCACCGATTCGCTCGGCAACGTCAGCCTGAGCTACCTTCGTTTTGACGATTCCTCGTCGCTCGAAACCAAACTCAAAGAGGACGATCGCGTGTATGTCCGCCAGATTCCCCAATGGGAACTTCATCGCACCGTTCTTCTGCAGGGTGAAGTCCAGTTCCCGGGCGAGTATGTTCTGTCCGGCCGCGACGAAACCCTTTACCAATTGCTCAAGCGGTCCGGCGGGTTCACGGCGAATGCGTTTCCCATCGGTACGATTTTCGAGCGCCGGTCTATCGGCGCCAACCTGACCCGGATGCAGCTGCCCAAACTGCTGGAGCGGAGCGCCCCCGTTGTAGAGGACTCGACAGGTAAAATTGAAGCT
>DATKJY010000243.1:0-3358 GCA_035543175.1 Candidatus Acidiferrum sp. | reverse complement strand
TGACAAGAAGAAGGGCACCGTCAGAGAATCAGGCACAGCCTGACGAACCCCCTTCGAGGAAATGAAGGCTCGGCGCTTTCCGCCGGGCCTTTTTCATCTCAGCGACGATAGAACGCCGAAGTTGCCGTTCTTATGGCGTCTATTGACCACCTTACTGGTCAACTTTCCCTTGACTTTCCGGTCGGAATCAGTTCATTCCTTTGGCATTACGGCCGAAGAAGTAAGTATAGATCGGGGACTGACTTCGGGCCTATCCGAACTCCTCGCGACGACAGGGAAAGAGACGAACTTTTTGAAATAGAATAAGTTATGAAATCGCAGCTCAGCTATATCTTTAGACCTGGTTCGGTGGCAGTGATCGGGGCATCGACCCAAAAAGGTTCCATTGGTCGTGAAACTCTTCACAATATCCTCTCTTCCGAGTTTAACGGCAAAGTGTTTCCGGTGAACCCCAAGGCAACGGTCATTCACTCGATTAAATCCTACTCGACCATACTTGATGTGCCTGATGCGGTGGATCTGGCCGTCGTTATCGTACCGGCTCCTGCCGTAAAGCAAGTTATCCGGCAGTGCGGCCAGAAGGGCGTCAAAGGGTTGGTGGTGATTACAGCCGGATTTTCCGAGGTCAGCGCCGAGGGAAAAGAAGCTGAGGACGAACTGGTTGAGATCTGCCACGATTTCGATATGCGCATGATCGGGCCGAATTGTTTTGGTATTCTCAATACCGATCCGGCAGTACAACTGAATGCGACCTTTGGAAAGACATTCCCTGATGTCGGCAAGGTAGGCTTCATTACGCAGTCCGGCGGTATGGGCGTCGCGATCATGAACCACGCCAAGGAACTCGGGATCGGGTTCTCCATCATGGCGTCGATCGGCAACAAGGCTGATATCTCTGTTAATGATATTCTTACCTACCTCCGGGATGATCCGAGAACGGACGTCATTTTGCTGTACGTAGAGAGTTTCGGTAATCCGCGCCACTTCACGGCGATAGCGCGAGAGATCTCGCGTGTCAAGCCGATCGTAGCCGTCAAGTCCGGTCGCACGAAATTGGGCGCCAAGGCTGCATCGTCACACACCGGCGCGCTGGCGGATGTCGATGTCGGCGTCGATGCGCTGTTTGAGCAGACCGGCATTATGCGGGTGGATACGGTTGAGGAGCTGTTTGACGTCGCCGTAGCCTTGTCCAATCAGCCTATTCCGAAAGGGAACCGGGTCGTGGTCGTGTCCAACGCCGGTGGTCCCGCGGTACTTGCTACCGATGCCTTGGTGAGCAATGATCTCGATATGCCTCCGCTGTCACCTCAGAGTGTCAAGCAGCTTCGCAAATTCAGCTCGCCCCTGGCCTCATTCTCAAATCCAATGGACATGGCGGCCGGTGCGGCGGGACCGGAGTTCAGAAAAACACTTGAGGCCGTCAAAAATGATCCTCGCTACGACACGATCATACCGATATTCGTCCCGCCGGTGACGATTGACCAACTCGATGTTGCCCGTAACATACAGGCAGCTCTCGACGGCACAGATAAGACGGTGCTGGCCTGTTTCATGGGGGCGGGGGAGAGCTCGGAAAGCACCAATCATCTCAAGGCTCATCGAATACCTGTGTATATATTCCCCGAGGCTATCGCCAAGACCTTGTCGACTATCTGGGGTTACCGACGGTGGCTCGGCAAACCGGAAGGCAAATTCAAAACATTCAAAGTCGATTCGAACAAGGTGCAATCGATAGTGGATCGTGTGGTCAAAGGTCAGGAAGGGTCGATTGTCGGCGAAGACGCGATAGAGATTCTTACAGCCTACGGCATTCCGAGTGCCGGGTATCGGTTCGCTTCCACCCTCCGGGAGGCAGTCTCCGTGGCGCACTCGATCGGGTATCCGGTGGTGATGAAGATCAACACTCCGCCCATACTCCACAAAACTGAATTCGGCGGCGTGATGGTGGACCTGCGCTCCGACAAAGAAGTTCGTGAAGCGTTCGCCGACCTCCAGCGTCGGGTCGGCAAGCTCAAAAAGGGAGAGCAGTTCTCGGTCGCCATACAGCAGATGATCGATGGGGGGGTCGAGACCGTCATTGGCATGACAACGGTGCCTTCGTTCGGACCGCTTATCATGTTCGGTCTGGGTGGAATCTACGTTGAGATTATGAAGGACGTCGCGTTCCGGGTGAATCCGGTGACCGACGCCGGGGCCAAACAGATGATTGAGGGCCTCCGCTCCTATCCGCTACTCACGGGGTTCCGAGGAGCGCCTCCGGTGGATCTGGCGACCGTTGAAGAGACAATTCTTAGACTTTCGCAACTAGTTAAGGACTTCGATTGCTTCTGGGAGATAGATATCAATCCGTTCATTGCTTCGCCGCAGAAAAACCTGTGCAAGGCAGTGGACGCCCGGTTTATCGTCAAAAAGAAATAGCCCCACATTTGACTTGAGTCATCGGGTGGGGCGCACTATCTTCGCGGACGTCTCCGGCACAATAGGGAGGTCGGGTCGCTAAAGGAGTACTATGCGCTACGAACTGAAATCAATCGGTCTCTGGGCGTTTGTCAAAATCTCGTTTTTCATGAATCTCATTTTGGGATTCATCATGGGACTTTTGTACGCCCTGTTCTTCAGTTTCATCGTGACGGTTTTATCGCGTTTTCCCGGGATTTCAAACAATGATCTCGACGCCAAGAGCTTCCCGGTCGGGATCATGGTCATTTTCCTACCGATACTTTTCGCCATTCTCGGCGCATTCTTCAACACGGTCATTGGGGCCGTAGTCGTTTTCCTCTACAATGCGATTGCCAGAATGGCCGGCGGGTTCGAGCTGGAATTTGAGCCGATGGCGATAATGGTTCCGTCCACTCCACCGCCGGGCAGTTACCAACCCCCAATTTATGCGCAGACGCCGCCAGCACCATCGACCCCCCCACCGCCACCTCCTTTTAGACCGAGTCAGGGTGAGCCACCGGCGCCACCGTCGGATATGCCATCGGGCGGCGGTTTGTAATTTGGCTTTGTAGACTATGCCCTCCAAGGATGTAAGAGTACGCATCGCGCCGTCGCCCACCGGTTACTTGCATGTTGGGACAGCACGCACCGCGATCTTTAATTATCTTTTTGCGCGACATACCGGCGGGAAGTTTCTTGTGCGTATCGAGGATACCGATGTCGAGCGCTCACAGACCGCGCTGATCGAGCCGATCCTTTCGGCTCTGATATGGCTCGGTCTTTCGTGGGATGAAGAGATCGTATACCAGTCTCAACGCTCGGAGCGATACAAGCTGTGGGTCGGGAAGTTGCTGGACAGCCGTCACGGTTACCGCTGCTTCTGCACTCCCGAGGAGCTGGAGGCTCAACGCAAGAAGGC
>DATKJY010000242.1:0-2900 GCA_035543175.1 Candidatus Acidiferrum sp. | reverse complement strand
ACTGCTGTTTTTCAAGGTGTTTACCAATGAAGATGCCAAATTGGCGCCGTCATTTCGGACCCAATTGTCGCTCTGGGGTAACCTTGTCCTGGCGAGCCTGATTTTTAACGGTCTGACGACCCTTCTGGGCCTGTATGTCCCGGAATGGGTGGCGCCGCTGGTTCGTGGTTATGGCCGACGTACTTTCGTGTTCCAGTTTATGGTGATGCCGTTCCTGTATTCGGTGTTGCTGGCTCTGTTTTATTTCACCGTTCCTGCCATCGCGATTTACCGACAGTCATTCCTCAAGGCTATCGGGAGGTCTTTCCGGATATTTGCGCACAATCCGTTTACCAGTTTCTTTTTAGCGGCTATCATTATATCGGTGCCGGTCATGGTATCGGTGGGGGCGGAGCGCCCGGACGTAATCATCACCAAATTTCGCCCGGAGCTCGTATTGTGGGTGCTCCTGATCGGATTGGCGGTGGATCTCGTGGCCGGGTTTTTCTGGATGGGGACCGCGGCCCGGTTTCTAGCCTCCGAAGAAACTTAGTTTCTCGACTTAGATTGCTGCATACTTTCCAGCCCCTGAAGTGAATGAATTTCAGGGGCTTTTCATTTAGGGTCAGGCCCAGATGACTGTTTCATTTGTTTCACTCCCCCTGATTTCCGAATCCAATGATGGAATATTGGCCCTCGTTGGTTCTAAACTAGAACTTTCTCCGTAAACAATGGCCTAAAACAGCCGATACATTGAAGGAGTCATTAAGGGTACGTTGAAGAGATGAAGAACATACTGCTGGTAGATGACGACCGCGAAGTCTCTACTTCGCTTGCCAATCTGTTTGACGCCGACAAATTCGCGTTTGACTTCCTGGAGGACGGCACCGACGTCGGGAAATATCTGCAGGAACACGGAAACGTGGACCTTGTAATGCTGGACGTCAACCTCCCGACCATGTCCGGCCTGGAAGTGCTGCGTCAGATCAAGAAGACGAGCGTCGATCTGCCGGTCATTATGATATCCGGATTCGTCTCCACCGAGAACGCTATCGAGGCGATGCGCGAGGGAGCGTACGAATACTTAACGAAGCCGTTCGAGGTCGAGAAATTGATCGATTCGGTCAATAAGGCCTGCGGCTACGGCGTACAGCATCGGGCGCCGGCGCCGGCGGATCGCGACGAAGCCGCGCTGGCCACGGTCGGCGAGATCGTCGGCAAGTCGCCGGAAATCGTCGAAATCGCGAAACTCATCGGCCAGGTATCCAAAACCGACGCGGCCGTGCTGATCTTCGGCGAGTCGGGAACGGGCAAGGAACTCGTGGCCCGGGCCATTCATCGAAACTCCAAGCGCAAAGGGAACGCCTTCTTATCGGTCAATTGCGCCGCTCTTCCCGAGACGCTGCTGGAATCCGAATTGTTTGGTCACGAGAAAGGAGCCTTCACGGGCGCCTACTACAAGCGGATCGGCAAGTTTGAGCAGGCGGACAACGGGACGCTATTCTTGGATGAGATCGGCGATATGTCGATGCTCACCCAGTCCAAGCTGCTTCGCGTACTGCAGGAGCGCCGATTTGAGCGCGTCGGCGGCAACGAGTCGATCAAGGTGGACGTCCGAATTATCGCCGCCACGAACAAGTCGCTGGTTCAGGCGATGAAGGACGGTTCGTTCCGGGTGGATCTGTTCTACCGGCTTAAAGTCGTTTCTGTTTTCATTCCGCCGCTCCGGGAGCGTCGTGGCGACATACCGCTTCTGGCCGAATATTTCCTGGACAAATTTGCGCGACAGTTGTCGACGTCGCCGCGACAGATTTCCAAGAAAGCGATGCAGCTTCTGATGAAGCACCAGTGGCCGGGGAACGTGCGCGAACTGGAGAACAACATCCATACGGCGCTGGTGATGTCTAAAAATGAAGCGCTGCAGACCGAGGACTTCCCGAGTCTCAGTGAGGAGAATCCGAAATTAGAGCTGGATCTGTCCGTCCTGCAGGATGATTACACGGAAACGTTTAAGAAAATAGTCGATCCGATTATGCCTAAATTAATCGCCAACTCGCCGGGGCAGATTTACCATTTCCTGGAATCAGCGCTGGAGCGGGCGGTCATTTCTTCATGCCTCAAAGAGTTCGAGGGCAACCAGGTCAAGACGTCCGAGACGCTCGGAATCTCACGTAATACGCTTCGCGACCGTATCGCCAAGTACAATTTGTACTGAGCGAGACCGGTAATTTCTCCAAAATCACATTTGCAGTTCCAAGCTTGAGTACGGTCGGCCAACGCATATATTGGCAACATGCGGATATGCCATATATCGGATACTCATCTCGGAGCCGGTGAAAATCACCCTCGGCGCGGCGCCAGCGGCCTCACGCTTCGCCAGGAAGATATTGTAGCCGGATTCACGAATGGGATCGACCGGATAATCTCGCTGAAGCCGGATGTGTGTATTCATTCAGGGGATTTGTTCGATACCGTTCGCCCTTTGAACCGGATTATGGCAATAGCGGGGAGAGAGCTCTTTCGATTGGCCGAGGTGGCCGGGATACCGACCATTCTCATCACCGGAAATCATGATGCGCCCAAACAGCCGCATATCGGGGCGGCGATCGATGTATTCCGCCAGATCGACAATCTGCACGTCGTTTCCGGTTCGGAGCTCGAGGTAATCGAGATTGGTGACGTGAGATTTTTGGCATTGCCTCACTGCCTGACAACGGAGATACTAAAAAGAGAGTTGTCGCGGTGCCGGCCGGAGCGGCGCAACGGCCGCAGCGTGCTGATTTTGCATGGGGTGGCGGCCGGAATGCCGGAATTTTCGATGGCAGATCTGGGCGAACAGGAGCTTCCCCTGGCCGTCATGGAGCCGTTTGATTACACTGCGTTAGGTCATTTCCACAATTACTGCCGAGTTGCTCCACGGG
>DATKJY010000241.1:0-2967 GCA_035543175.1 Candidatus Acidiferrum sp. | reverse complement strand
ATCAAGGTCGACCAGCACGATACCATTTACGTGCATATCAAGGATACTCTTGATATTGAGACCACCACCTCGGGTCGCTCCAGAATTGTGCCAACCCTCTCACTGGTTGACGCTCCAGATGGAGTCTCTTTCGCCGACCATCGCAATGGGACCGGAACGCTTACTGCCATCGGCGAACTCCCGAATGTCGGGGCGAAAACGCTTAGTCTGGCAGCAGATGTCGGCTATTTTGTCGATACAACCCAAATCATTTTATGGACTTACCCGAAGAACTCGGCGCCGATCATAGCCTACCCAAATCCATTTCAGGATACGTTGACTGTTTTCATCGATTCGTCGAACGGCGACGCCCGATCGGTCACGATTTTCAATGCCGCCGGAGAAAAAGTCTGGCAACAGGTCAACCTATCGGCCGGTCCGGCCGACATAATACGATGGGATGGACGAAATTACGCTGGTCGAAAGACAGCTGCCGGCGTTTACATCCTGATGGTTGAGACAGACCGGCGGACGGAAACGATTAAGTTGCTCAAGACGCAGTGAACTCGGTGGAGATGGCTTCCGGAACATGCAACGTGAACGCCCGTGTTAAGCGGTGCGCTGTGTGTAAGATCGATCTCAAGGGTCGATTTGTTTTCATTGACGATGCCAGCGAGCAGCTGTTCGGTCGCACCAAAGAAGATCTGTTCGGCCGCCCGTTCGTGAATTTCGTCTCGGAAGCCGACAAGGAAGTCGTCCGGCTCATCCTCAATCAGCGAAATCACTATGAATCGTTTTTTGAGCGGACGCCGTTGGAACTAGTCTGCTCCGACGGTCGCCAGGTCCCCGCGATTGCAGTCATATCGCTTAACTACCTTGCCGGCATTCCGGTCAATTTCCAGATCATCATTAACGCCAACGATGAACCGGATCGCGGCCAGGTTGCCACAGCAACTGAGACGGTTGATCAGTCGCTAATCGAAGCGGCACTTGGATTCGATGGCGCCGATTGGAAGCAGGTAATGTCATCGATGCGTTCTTTTGTTGACGCTGAATGGGCAGTCGTATATTGGGTGGTCGATGGCCGGTTGGAAACATGGAATGCGTGTTCTCGAACCGAGCCGGGTGGAGCATCGTTGGAGACAGTGCCACCCACGACGCAGCTTCACCTATGGATTTTAGAAAATCACGACGAGTATTCCTTCGCCGACCATAATGCCGTCCGACGCGCCATCGAACGCCACGGGGCTGCCCCCAACGAATTCGTTTCGCTGCTAACGCTTCCGGAATCAGGTCAATTTCTGCTCCGGTTCATCTTCCCGGGCGATTGCGGCGCGGAGCGTATTGAACGTAGTACCAACCGGGCCCGTATATCTGCAGATCTCATCAGACGATTGTACTCCGATCGGAGTGCGGTGAAGCGAAAGCACAAGACGAGCGGCTGACCGACTTCCGTCCCGTTGACACGCGCACCCGTCTCATCGATTCGCGGTACGATTGAGGGGAAAAAAGGAAATGGAACGTAGACCCCGAATCCTGATTGTCGAAGAAAGCCGGTATCACGCCCTTCTCATTACTCGCGAGATCACCAAAGCCTTACCAGAAGCGGTGTTGTCGGTCTATCATTACGGCCGGGCAGCCCTTGATGAATTGCGCCGCTCCAACTACGACATCGCAGTGGTCGACAACGACTTGACCGGCTTGCAACATCTGGAGTTCCTGGCTATTGTCGGCCAGGAGGGTATCGATGTTCCGGTGATTCTTTTGTCAACGGTGATGTCTGAAGATGCCCGCGTGCAGGCGATCAAGGCCGGCGCCTCTCAATATGTCGTTCGCGACGATGCCTATTACCTCATTGTTCCGCGCATGATCGAAGAGGTCCTGCACAATCACCAACTGGTCAAACTCTCTCGACAGTTGGAGCAGCGGCTGAACTCACGGGAATCCACCGAGATCATAAGTATCGTTACCGGCACGCTCGCCCACGAGATCAATAATCCGCTCATGACTATTTTGGGGATCAGTGAATTGCTCTTGAACGACGTCGATCAAATGGACCCGGCAATTGCATCCAAGATACAGAAGATTCAGGATTCGGCGCTTCGAATTCAAGCAGCTTTGGCTACGTTAGCTACCACCGATTCCCCGGATATTCGCCATACACCGTCAGGCGGCTTAATTAGTTCTGTGCCGGTGCGGTCGAATCCTGTCAATCGCATTTAATACTGACAGCAAGAATACCGGTTGACATTTGACATCCGGTCTCTATTTTTGTGCCTTGTTTCAATGGGAAATGTCGTTATGAACTCAATGACCGGATTTGGGCGAGCCCAGTTGACTACTCGGTTCGGTAGGCTTACTGTGGAAATTGCCAGCGTTAATAATCGCTATCTCGATATCTCCGTGAGACTACCGAGGCAGTTTGCTTCGCTGGAACTGCGCGTTCGGGAACTCGTCTCAGCTCGAGTTACCCGAGGCAATGTGACCGTCAATATCAATCTTGATGGTATTAGCGATTCAACCGACCAGTTTTCGGTTAACCGCACGGCCGCAAAGGCTTACGTGCAGCAACTGCGCTCTCTCAAAAAAGAACTGAAACTGGAAGGTGATGTAACGCTGCATGATCTGCTGATGCTCCCCGAGGTGGCCGGTTCGGAATCACATCCGCTTGACCTCGATGAAGTCTGGAGTTTCTTCAGCAAAGGCCTTACCAAGGCATTGGCTGAGCTCGCGGCTATGCGCGCTCGCGAAGGACAGGCGATGCAGAAAGATATGCATAAGCGTCTGCAGCTTCTGCGGAAAACTATAACGTCAATTCGCAAGCAAACCAGCAATGCGGTGCAGGTCTATCGCGATAAGCTCGCCGCGCGGATAGTCGAGTTGTTGGAACCGTCGCAGCGCGCCACTCTCAGAATTGAGGAAGAGGTGGCCATCTTTGCGGAGCGCACCGACATCACCGAAGAATGCACGCGGTTCATCAGCCATATC
>DATKJY010000240.1:0-3286 GCA_035543175.1 Candidatus Acidiferrum sp. | reverse complement strand
CGACCGAGTTGTCGACCACTTCAAATACCATGTGATGCAGACCGCGCTGGCCCACATCACCGATATACATTGCCGGACGTCGCTGGACGGCTTCAAGTCCCTTCAGGACCGTAATACTGGAGGCATCGTACGCCTGGCCGTTACCGTTTCCGTTAGTCTTTTTCTTGTTGCTGACTTCTTCGACTTCAGTCCCCATGATATCCTAAAAACCTTTCTCGCTGCCCACCAGGCGGAGTTGTTTGACAACGCGGCCGAATGGGTAGCTCTTGATCTTTTCTAATATCGCGTCGGTCTCCATGGCGAGATTCTGGCGCCACGATGCATCAGGCACGGCGATATAGAGCACGCCGCTGTCATAGCGAAAGGCACGCGCTCGATCTGCGAGCGGTGCGTTCACGATTTCGCGCCATCGAGACACAACCAGCCAGCCGTTGTAGCTGTCCGACAAGCCGATCGAACCCATTACGGAATCAATAATGCCGCCGATTTGGTTAGGTTTTCGACTTGACGCAAGCTGCTGTTTTTTTGATCTCATGAACATTTTTCCCTATAGGATATTATACCCATTTTTTCACCTTCTGACAAGTAAAAAACCATATTTATCCTATTGGCACATAGTAACTTATGTGGATGTGACGGGATGTTTTTTGCCCTACGAGCAGACCGGGCGAATATCAGTTCAAAATGGACAAAACAAATCCATTTGCGGGACACAAGAGAGGCAAAAAAATCGGCAGGTGTGAAGCTCACCTGCCGATGGGCGTGACACAAATCAACCCTTTATTAAATGTGCCCTCGGCTCTGTGTGATGGTCCCCGATCCGGATACGTGATGCGTTACGTCTTCAGGATCGCCGGAGTATTCGATATCGCCACTACCGTTGACAGTGCCATTGAGCTGTTTGAGTGCTTTCACCTTCACATCACCGGATCCGTTGATGACAACTTCCACTCGATCCGCATCCAGTTCGCGGGTATCGACATTGCCGGAACCGTCGACAGAAATATCGAGGTTCACCACCTTACCGTCGGCAATCAGATCGCCGGAGCCGGCGAGCGAATATTCAAATTTCTCTCCACTCAGGCCGCTGATAGTCACTGTGCCTGACCCGGCAGACGAGACGGCCTCCAAACTCGGCACCGTGATTGCGATTTTGCCCCCGTGGTCGCTGGAATAGGAATGGTCGGAGAAGATTTGAAGCGTCTTGCCATGCACGCGAGTTTTAATGTAGTCGATCAGGTTGTCGTCGATGGTGAGAACAACTTTCTGCGGTTGGCCGATCGTAATTTTCAGATCGAAGCCGCCTTCAAGATCGATTTTGTCGAAAGGTCCCAGATCGCGCTCGTCTGACTTCATGACACCGGACCCATGCACACTGTGACCGCCAAAGAGCGCACTCAAGAAACCATGATCATCGGCCGTGGCAAACGACGCCAGGACCAGGAGAGCCGCAATCGTCACTACGGCAAGAAACCCGCGTACCATACTATCCTCCTCGAATTCGTTAACTCATGTTCTTACTATACGAATACGGGTTTCAGGCGAGAAAGTTGCCGGAACGGGCGATCACTACTGGAGCAGGAGAGGTCCGAGGTAGACGGAGAACGTATCAGCGGGTGAGGCGGCAAAGAGGATAATTTGTGCGATTTTCTTCATATCCATCTGACGGCCTACGGGCGCCAATCTGACACTGTCGAGTGGAATGCTGAAAGAATTGGCCCCCGGATTGACGTCAAGTCGGCTATTAAACCGGTCGTTGAGTTCAAAATTGTGGTGGCTGTCGTTTATGCGAATGTAGAGATCGACAGGATGATTTTGCGGTGAGAATATCCCAAAACTCAGTCGTGAATAACCGGTCCAGTCCGGATACGGCTCACTGAACGTCACTCCGGGATAGTCGGCCGGCTCGAATGTAAGCTTCGCCACCTTGTGACCAGCCATAATCGTCCATGCGGCAGGAGGATCGGTGATCTCCATTTGGAGAGAATGAGTTTCCTGAAAGTACTGCTCTTTGGGCAATTCAAAACTGCAGAGGACAGGAAATTCACGGTCGCGCTGGTAGTAGGCCGAGGCGCTGATCAGGATAGGCGTTGCGGCGACGAATAGCAGGAGCAGGCCGACTGACCGTATGTAGGTCTTTCTGATTTCGGAGTTCCGGAGTTGCGGTGAGGTCAGCCAGGGATCAAAGGTCGCCACGATACCCAGGAACGCACTGAAACCGGCTACGTCACGAAGGGTGTCGACGACATCGGCATCCCTACCTATGAACCCCTGGATGATTTCGGTGGCGACACCCAGAAAGAGACAGACTCCCGCGACAAGAAGATAGTGTTTGATCCTGGAATTCAACCGCCGGTGTAGCAGATTTATCGAAAGGAGAAGAAATATTACGGAGACGACGCCGAAAAGCGGCGCATGCCCGGCGTTGAAGATTTCTCCCCACAATCGATCATCGGAAGGTGAAGGAACGTGAGAGACTACCAGCGTCGACAGCAGGGCTGCGGCAATGAGCGCCAGCAGGGCAAGCACGGACGGACTGAGCCGGGGATGGATATCAGATTGATTCATAGCGGCTTGTTTATACACGGAAAACAACCGGCTGAATAGCGCAGGGGCAAGATTGTTTTTGCTTCGTCGACTCTACACGGTCGAGCGATGGGTCACCGATTTCAGCTTCTTTCGATTTGGATATTTGTTCGACGGTATGAAGAAATCAGGTCCCTCGGGACGACGCATCCGTACGGTATAATCCTGACACCCCTGACAACGGCGAATTTTCCCCAAAGCTTCGCGCTTGATCTTCCGGCGGCGGGTATGAGTCGGCGCGTAGATCGGTCGACCGATGATGGTGTAGGCTCCGTCGGAGCTTTCTTCATCGAACTGCACTCCTTCGATGACATCAGTGGTCCCCGGCTCGTAAAGAGTGGCTCCAGGGCACTCAATATAGACGTATTCCTCAGACTCAGCGGTCTCGAATGAAAGAAAGGTCTGCTCGGCAAGCTCGGTGGAGTTGCAGTTCGGGCACAGCCAGACGTGGTGCTGTTGGACGAGTTCCCGGCCGCAGTTAATGCAGGTTTTTAGAGTGTCCATGTTGCAGTCAAATGGTTCAGTTTTATCCATCAACCATCCACTGCAAGCGGGCTGCCGAGAGGTTGTATTTCGGTTAAGTCATTCACCGGAGAAGAATTAGAGCGTTGCACGCGGTATTAGCGGAACGCCGAAGATATTGCAGGAAATGGGCTTTGGGCCCCAGGGTATCGAGCTAACCCTTGATGAGAAGAATCAG
>DATKJY010000239.1:0-4649 GCA_035543175.1 Candidatus Acidiferrum sp. | reverse complement strand
GCGGACTTCAATCGGGACAACATGCCGCCTCTCTTACCAAGGGGTCGCCGGGCATCCTTCATGGCACGCGGAGCTATCTGCTGCAGGACGGCGATGGCCAGATCCATTTGACCAATACGATTAGCGCCGGGCTCGACTATCCGGGTGTAGGTCCTCAGCACGCGTTTTTGAAGGATTCCGGCAGGGCGAAATATGTCACGATCCCGGACCGCGAGGCGGTGGCTGCTTTCCGCGAGCTCTGCACCGCAGAGGGCATTATCCCTGCACTGGAGTCGAGTTTTGCCCTTGCGTACGCAAAGCGGCTGGCGCGTCGGACTGCAGCGATCGAGATCATCGTCGTCAATCTTTCCGGCCGTGGTGATAAAGATATGTCGAGTGTGATGGAATATGAGCAACGCCCTCAGTGACACTTTCGTTGACCTCCGCCTTACAAAGCGGAAGGCGCTCATTCCGTTTCTTACGGCGGATTTCCCCAGCCGGAGGGGATTTGCCGCAGCGGTAGATGCGGTCTGCGAAAGTGGCGCGGATATTCTCGAAATCGGATTTCCGCATTCGGATCCGTTGGCCGATGGCCCGGTCATCCAGCGCTCATCGGCACAGGCCATGCGGAACGGGTTCACGGTAGAACGTGCTTTCGGAGAAATCGAAACGTTTGCTGCGCGAATCTCGATTCCCATCGTCATCATGTGTTACAGTAACCTGATTCACCGCGCGGGGGCACGAGCGTTCGTCAATCGCTGCTCGGACTCGGGCGTGAGCGGATTGATCGTCCCGGATATGATTATCGAAGAGAGCGCCACATTGAGGCAGTTCTGCAAAGAGCGCGATATTTCTTTTATCAATCTGGTTGCGCCAACCACGCCTCGCAGACGTGCACGCTATATCGCCGGGACAGGTGCAGGATTTATCTACCTGGTGTCAGTTGCCGGCACCACCGGCGCTCGATCTCGATTCAACGACGGAATACGAAATCTGGCGAAGGAATTGAGGCAGGCGAGCGATTTGCCGCTGTGTGTCGGTTTCGGCATCTCTTCGGTTGAAACGGCGCGGGAGGCGGCAGCCATTGGCGACGGCGTGATTCTCGGTAGCAAGTTGATCGAGCTAATCGAATCAGACAACGGTAAGGGCCGATATCCCCGGCTTCGGTCATTTCTGAGAAATATATCCAAAGCGCTAGGAGGTAACTTATGATGCGTGGTATCCGCGGGGCTGTCTGTGCAACAGCCAACACTCGCGAAGCGGTTTTTGAGGCGACCAGAATCCTGCTCACTCGCATGCTTGAAGCCAACGATATCGATGTCGAGCGAATCGCATCGATTTTTCTGACCGCAACGCCTGACCTTACCGCGGATTATCCCGCTTATGTAGCGCGCGAAATGGGAATGGATCGCGTGCCCCTGATGTGTGCTACCGAGATCGACGTTCCGGGCGCGCTGCCGCACGTGATAAGAATTTTGATTCACTATGACACCGACAAAGGTCAACGCGAGATCAGGCATTTGTATCTGGGCGACACCGCTCGGTTCCGGCCCGATCTGGCCGGAGGAACAGAATGATGATTGTGGTATTGAAAAAGGGCGCTTCGGTCAAAGCCATGGCCGGGGTAATCAAGTATATCGAATCGCTCGGATTGAAGCCGCACATATCGGAAGGGGAGGAGAAGACCATTATTGGCGCGATGGGGGATAAACGTAGCCTTGACGGGGAGAAGATTCTGTCGCTGGAGGGTGTCGAAGCCGTAATTCCGATATTGAAACCGTACAAATTGGCCTCCCGTGAATTCAAACCTGAATCCACCGTTATCGGTATCAACGGCACCCGTATTGGAAATGGAACAGTAGCCGTGATGGCCGGCCCGTGTGCGGTGGAGAGCTATGAGCAGGTACGTGAGGCAGCCATCGCGGCCAAAAGGTCGGGCGCACGGCTGCTTCGCGGCGGTGCCTTCAAGCCGAGGACCTCGCCGTATGCATTTCAAGGTTTAGGCAAAGCGGGACTTGAAATTCTTGCCCGCGTGCGGCAGGAAGTCGGTCTTCCAGTGGTGACTGAATGTCTTTCGCAGGACGATGTGGAACTCATCTCCGAATACGCTGATGTCATTCAAATAGGCGCCCGCAACATGCAGAACTTCTCGCTGCTCGAGAAGGTCGGCAAACAGTCGCGCCCGGTCTTACTAAAGCGGGGAATGATGTCGACTATCGAGGAATTGCTGATGTCCGCCGAGTATATCCTTGCCAACGGCAACTATAATGTCATTCTGTGCGAACGTGGGATTCGAACGTTTGAGAAGCTCACCCGCAACACCTGCGATATTACGGCGGTGCCGGTGCTGAAGTCGCTTACGCACCTGCCGGTGATAGTCGACCCATCACACGCCACCGGAGAACGTCATCTGATTTCACCCCTTTCGTTGGCGGCGATAGCCGCCGGAGCCGATGGTCTGCTTGTAGAGATACATCCCGACCCGGATAAGGCGTTATGCGACGGATACCAGTCGTTAAGTCTGCCCCAATTTGAATCGCTCATGGCGCAGGTTTCGACTGTCGCCAAGGCGGTGGGGAAGGCAATATGACATTGTCCAAAACGCGGATAGGCATAGCCGGCCTCGGTCAGATCGGCGGTTCCATTGCGGCGCGACTTCATGCAGACAATGCCACACCTAGTCTTCTGGGTTTCGACATCCGCACCGATCTTTGCCAGGCTGCAATCAAAGGTGGCATCGTGGCCCGGATCGCGGAATCAGAAGCAGAGCTGGTTAACTGCAGCGACATAGTGGTGATGGCGTTGCCGATTTCAGAAATCTTGTCATTTATGACCCGTCATCGCGATGCCCTGATCAGTAAGCTGGCAGTGACTGACACCGGGTCGATTAAGGCGGAGGTGATGGCACACGCGACCCGACTCGGCTTCAGAAACTTTGTCGGCGGGCATCCAATGGCGGGGACAGAGAAGAGGGGCGCAGCGTCCTGGAATCCGGATCTGTTCCAGGGCGCTGTCTTCTTTGTCACTCCGGGGAAGGTGACTTCGCAACAGGCCATCGCGGCGGTTGCCGCCCTTCTCTCACAACTTGGCGCCCATCCAGTGCCGGCGGAGCCGGAGAAACACGACCGGATTGTCGCCACCACGGGCAATCTGACGCATCTGCTGGCGTATCGATTATTGGAGCAATATGCTGCAATAGACCACAATGGGGTCGATACCTCGCAGTTTCAAGGGCCGAGCTTTTTGTCGGCGACCCGCGTTGCACACTCCGATCAGGAGACCGCCTTTCAAATGCTCTGGCACAACCGAGAAAACCTTGCGGCAAGTCTTCGATCATTCATTGATGGCCTTGACGAAGCAGCCCAAGCGCTTGAGTCCGGTGATGCTGACAGGTTCCGCCACGCACTCTACGGGTCTCGCGAAGGGGTCAATTTGTGAACTGGATGTACACTGACGGTGCTTTTTGCTCAGCCGACCGACCAAATATTTTTGCCTCGACACAAGCATTTAATTACGGGACTGCGGCGTTCGAAGGGATGAAGGTGTACTATCGACCCAGCGCGGGCGAGTGGTACTTATTCCGGCCGGACTTGCATTATGCCAGACTGATGCGAAGTGCCGGCGCCATCGATATCAAGGTCCCTCTAACTTACGAGGATTTCGTAGAAGTTATCAACCCGCTCATCATGAAATGCAAGATCAGGTCAGACTGTTACATCCGGCCGCTGGTGTACCGGAAGGCGAGAGGGGTGGGGCTAACCAGGCCTTCTGAAGCCGGAATATCGATATTCGTTCAGGCGTCACCGCCGAAGCGATGGCGGATTTATCGATGTGTGTTAGTGCCACAGCGCCGGCCGACCGATGGCAGCTACGCGATTAAACTGAGCGGCAACTACGTGTTATCATTTATGGCTCAGCAGGAGGCGATTCGTCAGGGCGCGGACACAGGCATTCTTCTGTCAAGCGATGGGTATCTTTCAGAGGCCACCGTCATGAATCTTTTCTTCGTGTCGGGCGGCAGGCTGTACACCCCGTCACTTGCATGTGGCGCACTGGACGGTATTACCCGGAGGAGTATTATCGAGTTGGCCAAACGGGAATTGGGAATAAAGACTATTGAGGGGAAATTCCGCCCCGGGCAGCTTGCGGCTGCCGACGAGGCTCTCCTTTGCGGTACTGGTTCCGGCATCAACGAAGTCAGTTCGTTCGGGTCACGATCCTTTGACCTCCACCGAAAGAATCGTCTAACGCCGGTTATCCAATCTCTGTACCGGGCAATCTGTCGCGGCCGTTTGCGCGGCTACGA
Organism: Candidatus Acidiferrum sp.; assembly: GCA_035543175.1. GTDB lineage: Bacteria > Zixibacteria > MSB-5A5 > GN15 > FEB-12 > DATKJY01. The sequence goes on along the minus strand of DATKJY010000239.1, from coordinate 364 downwards.
GGACTGGCTGGTGTCGGTATAATCTGAAGCCGTGGCCTCAGGCTATCTATTTGCACACAGCGAGGCTCCCGGCATTAAACAGATAATCCAGAAGTGTCGCCACGTCCGAAATATCAATGATGCCGTTCGGGTCACCATCGGTATTAGCCTCGGATCGGCATGCAGGCGGCTGTAGATCAAGAAAGAGATAGTCCAGCAGATACTGGAGATCGGTTATATCAACTTGATTGTCCGGGTCGGCATTGATGTTGCCGGTCATTCCCTGGCAGCACCCGGAGCCCAGGAGATAATCGACCAGCTGCCGAGCGCCGGTGTGGTCCATGTACCACAGATGAAATCCAAAGGCATAGGTTTTGAGTCCGTT
>DATKJY010000238.1:0-6149 GCA_035543175.1 Candidatus Acidiferrum sp. | reverse complement strand
GCCGCCGCAGAACCCGAAGATTGTAGATGGAAAGCTAAGATCGGTATCTGCAGGAATAAACTATGACTCACGCCCCTTAATCCTGAATAAAGGCGAGGAGATGCAGGGGTTCGCCGAGCAATATACGTTGTTGTCCGCCGGTATTCAGTATGCCTCTCCGAAGTTCCTGAGAAGTGACTTTGATTTTCGCCGCTACTCCATCTCGGTGGACCGTCGCCAGAGGATTTTCGGTTTGGGAACGAGCACACTGTATTTCTACTGGGGGGCGTCCGACCGCGCTCTGCCGCCACAGGAGTACTTCACGGTCGACTACAGTGGTGATCTGTTTCTCAATCGAAAGGGATTCAGTACGCTTGGTCGGAATAATTTCTCAGGAAGTCAGGCGACTGTTGTCACGCTTCGGCACGATTTCGGACGGCGCCTGTTTTATCGGAGCGGCTTGCCGCTAGTCAAGTCACTGCCTCTCGATTTGAGTGTGTTCGGCGGCGCTTTCTGGACAGACTTCCGGAATCATCCGGCCATGGTCGGTGATAATTCGGTGCGTGTGGCCAGACGCGCATACAGTGAAATTGGGTTCCGCGTTGCCAATCTGACACCATTCTTATCGCCATTCAATTTCGGCGTGGATTTCAGTTGGCAACTGTCTGCGTACAACACGAACCGATCGGCCATCACATTACGATTAGGTTTATAAGTCCGTTTCGCCGGGGCCGGATATCATTCGATTGATCTTTCACATACTGCATAAATTCTATCGATTTTGGTCGGTCGCTAGCCCTGTGTTCGTTCCAATGTGGAACGGTCACGGCCGGCTTTGTTCGTTTGAAAATCGCACAGTTTGTCCACAGATTCACAAGCGTTCGTGACCCGCTCTAAAGGTTCTACATCATTTCCCGAATCCTGATGCAATAGGGTGTAGTCACTTCGGTTAGTGGTGAGCCCGTTGTGAATTGACAACATGCGAGACAGCTTGAAGACTTAAGGGGGGCGCTATACCAACAAGGTGCCAATTTCTGTCACTCTAAAGCGGCGCTCGCTGTAACGATGGGGGATTCGGCGGAACAACCGACGGCCCCGTCAACTCGGAGTAGAGGAAGACAACACAGCACATAAACCTGAAAAGGGAGAGGGCTCCATGAACCGCGTAAATCTCATACTCGCACTCGGCCTTTTCTTTATCGTCGCAGCTTCGGCTATGGCCGCCGGCGAAGGCCCCGGCGTATCAGCCAGCGAAGCGGTACAGATATTGAAAGACGGAAACGCGCGATTTGCAGGTGGAACTATGCAGTTTCCCAACCTCGATCAAGCGCGCATGCAGGAAACCGTGAGCAGCCAGCATCCGTTTGCATCGGTGCTGACCTGTTCCGATTCACGCGTACCGGTCGAAGATATTTTTGATTGCGGCATCGGCGATGTTTTCGTCATTCGCGTTGCCGGCAATGTTGCCGGAATCGATGAGACCGGCTCTATCGAGTACGCTGCCGAACACCTCAAGACTCCGCTTTTGGTAGTACTCGGTCACACCAACTGTGGCGCCGTCACCGCCGCCGCGACCCATGCCGAGGTATCCGGTGCGATGGAGAAACTTGTCTCGCGCATCACGCCGGTGGTGGATCATGTTTCCGCCGCAACGCCGAATTTAAGCGGCAAGAAACTTGTCGCGGCTGTCATCAAAGCCAACGTCTGGCAATCAATTGAAGATTTGTTAAATGAGAGCCCGGCAATCTGTAAGATGGTAAAGTCGGGCGAGCTGACCATCAAAGGCGCCGTCTATCACATTGAAGACGGCACGGTCGAGTGGCTTGGCCAGCATCCGAAACAGACTCAACTGGTAGAGGCTCGGCTGGCTATGCCGGAGACGCCTGCCACCCCGACCACTGCTGCCGTCACGACCGACCAGCAGGAAGCCAAGTCGGCAGCTCCGGCCGCCAATCAGACGACTATTGCCGAAAAGAGCAAACTGGGTCAGGCGCTCGACAAGTTGCAGGCGACGGTCAGCGGCCAGCCCCAGCCGGCTCCGGCCTCGGTTGCTCAGTCAGATCAGTCACAGACGGCCCTTCGTCAGGAAATCGATCAGCTTCGCGCACAACTGAATTCCATGCAGGCCGCAATCGCGGCCAATAAGGCGAGCGAATCAACCTTGGTGCGGTTGACCACTGATCTCGAAGTTGCGAAAGCGCAGATTGCGCAGATGCAGAGCTCAGGCGCCGTATCCGGGAGGAAACTGGCGTCGACCGACGATCAGGACATGACTGGTTCGCCGGCGTATGCCGAGCTCGATCGTCTCGCTTCCCTCGTCACAGAGCTGAATACGAGGATCGAAAAATCCAAGACTGCTAATTCTCAACCCGCTCAGAATTCGCCGAGCGTCAACCACGGGTCGATCGCGCTGACCGGCCTGATCCATCAGCAGTACTACAATCTGGGCGGAACGCAGAAGAAATCGACTTTCGACAATAAGCGCGCCCGCCTGGGTGTCAGCGGCACACTGAACAGCTATGCCAAAATCAACATCCTGGGCGAATTTGCCAAGACGCCTGCCCTTCTCGACGGCTATCTGGCAATCACTCCCGGGAAGAGCTGGCTGGTGAGAGTGGGACAGTTCTGGCCGAGCGTATGCAGCGATTATATGCGATCTGCCGCGGCCCTGCCGTTCGTCAACTACTCGCTGGCGGCGCCGCTCGCCACCAACCGCGACATTGGCGCATCGGTAGCTTACAGTCAGACCGTATCCAAGAAATTTGCCTATAGTTTGATCACGGGCATTTACAACGGCTCCGGCATCAATACGAACGACGCCAACACCAATAAGAACATGTCGGTACGCGGCGAGGCGAAAATCGCCGGCATGCTGACACTGGCGCCGGCGTGGTATGTCGGAAAGACCAACGACACCGGTACCTCAAGACACAACATCAATACCTGGTCGTCATCCGCTTCCTGGCAATGGAAGAGTGAGATTGTCGAAGCTGAGTACATTCACTCGCGGGTGGCCAATGTGGATAAGGCCGGTTGGTACGTCTGGGGCGGCCATACTATCGCCACGGGATTCAAGTTCCTTCCGCAGGTGCAGCCGTGCGTGCGGTACGAACAGTACGATCCGAGTCGCAGTGCGATTAACGACAAGGTGACCCGCGTGACGCTGGGCACCAATTTCTTCATCGATACCAAATACACGATGATACAACTGAACTACCAGATCAATGGTGAAGAGGGTACCTCGATCAGCAATAACGAATTCCTGGCCAATTTCCAGGTGACGTTCTAGATCGATTCGCTCTCGGAAGGCAACTGAATCCGGAATCGAACAAACAACATGTGATTTGACAAACAGGAGATAGCAATGAGCTGGAAGGACATCAACATAGCCAAGAAGCTGTACATCGGCTTTGGCATCGTCTTGGTGCTGACGGTCGTAGTCGGTATCGTCAGCATCAACGGGTTTAACCAGGTCAAAGTGACCATGTTGAACTCTGGAGACGCAAATCAACTGGTCAGATTGGCGAAGGATGGCTACATCGCCCGTCGTGATTTTCTTCTCACCGGAGATAAAAAACACGCTGAAAAACTGCATACCGTGCTTGGCTCGGATGCAGATAAGGTGCTCGATCAGTTTAAGAGCCGTGTAACAGATCAGGCCGGTCGGGATAAGCTTGACGAGGCCCGCTCTGCCGCCGCTGATTGGGTCTCTATTTTCGATAAGTGGTCGGATCAATTCATTGCCACGCGGACCGCTCAGGACAATCTTCGGAGCGTCGCCGCTCGTATCGAAGAGAGCTGTGGCAGCAGTCGCTCTCGCAATAGCAATATGCTGTTGAGCGATTTCCGGGCCTGTCAGGCGACCCTCGACGGATACCTTTCCACCCAGAGTGATGAACTGGCTCGCAAATTTGAGAGCCAGATGAACACCTTGCAGTCGAAATACGTCGGCGCGGACAACGCCGTAATGGCGGGTCTGACGGAGTATCGGAAAAACTTTTCCAGCTACCGTGATGCGCAGACGCAGGTGGTGGACTTGGTCAAGCCTATGGCTGCGGCCGCGGAGAAATTCATGTCGCTGTGCGATGAAATGCGCAAGAACGGCGAGGATGAAATGGCCAAGGCGCAGAGTGCGGCTGTAACGCTGGTCATTTCCTTTATTATCGGGGCCGTGCTGATCGGGCTGGCCGTGGCGTTCTTCATCGCCCGTGGCGTCTCACAACCGATCGCGAAAGTTGTCGCCGCGACCCAGCAGATGAACCGCGAGTTTGCGGATTTTGAACGGGTTATGCAGGCGATCGCCGAAAATGACCTCACCCACAAAGTGCACCAGTCGACTATCGAATCGATCGGCCTCAACTCAAAGGACGAAATCGGGACTCTGGTGAAGGCGGTCGAGGCGACTCTCGAAAGCAAGGCTAAACTCGGCAACTCCATGACCAGAATGACCGAGAACCTGACGGGCATTATTATGAAGCTCACTGAAAACGCCCGCGAGCTGGTCAGTGCTTCTACCCAGATTGCGTCCTCGTCCGAGGAGATGTCGAAAGGCGCCAAGGACCAGGCCGATCAGGTCAATCAGGTCTCCACGGCCGTTGAAGAGATGACGGCTACTATCCTTGAATCCTCTAAAAACGCCGGTGAAGCCACCAATGCCGCCAAAGGCGCTTCTGATACCGCTACCACCGGCGGGCGTATTGTCAACGACACCATTCAGGGGATGCAGAAGATCGCAGGTGTCGTTCGTGAATCCGCCCAGTCAATCGGCAAACTGGCCAAGTCTGCGGATCAGATCGGCGAGATTATCGGCGTCATCGATGACATCGCCGACCAGACCAACCTCTTAGCGTTGAATGCGGCCATCGAAGCCGCTCGGGCTGGCGAGCAGGGACGCGGCTTCGCCGTGGTTGCCGACGAAGTACGCAAGCTGGCCGAACGGACCGGCAAGGCCACCGGTGAAATCACCGAGATGATCAAAGGAATCCAGAAGGAGACCGAGGAGGCCGTGCATTCGATGGAAGCCGGAATCCAGCAAGTGGATAAGGGCCGAGAGCTGGCTGACAAAGCCGGCAACAGCCTCAACGAGATCGTGACGATGGCGCAGCGGGTAACCGACATGATCAGCCAGATGGCGACCGCGTCGGAAGAGCAGTCTTCGGCGGCCGAGCAGATCTCGAAAAACATCGAGCATATTTCATCGGTAACGAAAGAGACGGCGACCGGAGCCGATCAGTCGGCGGCCGCGGCCGAAGAGCTCAACCGTCAGGCCGATGGTTTGCAGCAGATCGTTCAGCGATTCAAGGTGACTGCCTGAGTCAGTTGCCTGCCGGACCTCGCTGACTTAGATGGAGAGTAGACAGCGCCGGGGACCGGACGTCCCCGGTGCAATGATGGCAGAATTGATGGGGGCCAGTGCACAAGGTGTAATCTCGATGCTGGCGTTTTCGACCATCCTGAGACGGCGGCATTGCTATGCTTCAAAGGAGGACGACCAATGAAACTGATGATTTCCCACAAGATCATGCTGATGACGGCAGTAGTCCTCTGCCTGTCGGTCGCCGGCGTTACGCTTGTGAGTCTGTACAAATCGTCGGCCAGCATTACCGATGTCGCTAAGACGGATCTGGCTCATCTGACGGCTATGGCCACTCAGGTGTGCCAGCTACGCGCGCGCGAGTCGGCGGAACAAGTGCGCTATAATATGGCGCTGGCCGATCGACTCTTCAGGGACGTCTCGGGCGGCCGAGTTGATGTCCAGAACGGCCAGATGCTGCTTGGCGAAGGTCGCAACCGCCAGCCGCTTAATGGCACGACTGCGTTCGTTGACGAGGTCAAGCGGCTCACCGGGGCTAATTGCACCGTGTTTCTCAAAGACGGTTCGACTGCGAAACGAATCGCCACGACCGTCCAGAACGCCGACGGCACCCGTGCTGTCGGTACAAGTGTCTCGCAACCGGTATATGATGCCGTCATTCGGGACGGCAAACCTTATACCGGTCGGGCCTGGGTAGTCAGCGCCTGGAACGTCACGGCTTACCAACCTATCCGCAGTGCCGCAGGCGAGGTTGTGGGAATACTATTCGTCGGCGTCCAGGAGCGGTCCGATGCACTGAGAGCAGCGTTGCTGTCTCAAAAGGTTGGCCAAACCGGGTATGTCTACACGATGGACT
>DATKJY010000237.1:0-5512 GCA_035543175.1 Candidatus Acidiferrum sp. | reverse complement strand
AGGCATAGTCAAGCAAGAGGACATGGTGAGGCGGTTACACCGCCTCACCAATAATCGGAGCCCCACCCGATTCTTCGGCAGTGTGTGTAGTGGGGAAGGTGTCAGGACCGAGCAGTCCTGACATTTTTTTTGTACCTAGTGAATCGCTGATTCCTCAATGCTTGCTCGGGGCGACAAGTGCATATCCTTCAAGGAGTATGCTCAATTACGCACAACGCGGCCGCCATCGCCGTAACGGCGCAAAGCATGCAATCCCGCTTTCCGCTCTCCGACACAATGTGCTGATACGGTCCGTTTCATTTGACGGGGGTTCTGATACATTTATCTTCGTATAAGATTGCAGCACTTATATTCAGCTTCGACGGGCCTTGTGAAAGGAGCTCTACATGCGAATTCGAGAGATTCTTGCCGGGACAGCAGGTTTCGTTCTAGCAGCCATATTGGGATCGGCTGGGATATCGGCCGCTGATTTGTCCGTAACGACTCATACAATTGACGGAAGCGCGCTCCTGGCGGCTGGGGATCAGGATCAGACGGGTGTCGGCACGATGCCGATGGGGAAAACGCAACGTCTCCTGGAGCTCCCCGATGTCAGTCTGAAATGCACGGGCAGCACCCTCTGGTCCCTCATGAATGATGTAGTTGTTGACGGCAGATATGCTTACTGCGCCATGCAGTACGGGCTGGAAGTGTTCGATGTGAGCGCGCCATCGGATCCGAAGCTGGTTTCACAGCTGTATCTTCCCATTGCTCACAATTTAGTGGTGTCAGGCAAGCTGGCATACATCGCGGATGATTCGTCAGGACTGCAGATTGTTGATATCTCCAATCCGGAGGTTCCATCGGTAGTAGGTGAGAACCGTGGCTCAGGATGCGCGTGGGGGGTAGCGGTCGCACATGGTTATGCTTACCTGGCTGACGGTCAAGCGGGATTGGAGGTCATTGACGTAAGCAATCCTGAAGCGCCGGCAATAACCGGCAACTTTGATACTCCCGGCGATTGCTGGAATGTCGTGATATCGGGCAAGTACGCCTACGTGGCTGACGGCCAGGCGGGGCTGCAGATTGTCGATGTCACCAGCCCTACGTCGCCCGTTGCGGTGGGTGTGTATGATACGCCGGGCAGTGGCGTAGAAGTGAAGGTATCCGGTCACTATGCCTACGTCGCCGACGGAGAAGCGGGGCTGCAGATCATCGACGTGGCTAACCCTGTGGAACCGGTGTTGGCAGGGAATTTCAAGCCGTCGAGCGGCACGGCGATGGACGTGGCTCTGGTAGGGAATCTGGCGCTTCTGGCGAACGGGACGGCGGGCTTGGAGGTAGTTGATGTACTCACGCCGAATTCGCCGCGCTGGATAGCGACGCTGCCGACGGCGGGAATCTCAAAGGCGGTAGTTTCGTCCGATGACATGGCGTACATGGCATCTGGATCAGCGATGCTTCAGATTGTGAACATATCAAAGCCGGAGAAGCCGGTCCTTGCAGGGAGTTTCGGATCTTCTCTTGAGACCTGGAATTTGGCAGTGTCAGACAATCACGCGTTTGTGGCGTCAGGGAAGGACGGCATGCAAATCATAAACGTGGCCGATCCAGCTCGTCCCAACGCGGCAGCGACGCACCGGACGAAAGGGTATGTCTGGGATGTGGCGGTGGAAGGCAAGAAGGCATATGTAGCAGACGGGCAGGGGGGGCTTCAGATTGTAGATATTTCAAATCCAGCCGCGCCCAAACTGGATCGCGGTCATGGGACAAAGGGAGAAGCGCGAGGGGTAGCTATTGCGGGAAACTATGCATATATGGCCGATTATCCGGATGGTCTATCCATTATCGACGTTGCCAATCCAACATCGCCGTCATTGACGGGAACGTGTAAATTGCCGGGCAAAGCGCATGACGTGCTGGCCTGGGGGAAGTATGCTTTTGTAGCGGACGGAGATGCCGGGCTTCAGGTGGTTGACGTGTCAGACCCTTCGCATCCCGCTAATGTCGGCGAATTTCGCACGCCCGGGAGCGCATACGGACTGGTGCGGTGGGGGAACGTGATAGCGGCGGCGTGCGGGGTCGACGGCGTGAAGCTGATTGATGTTTCCAACCCCGAGGCGCCTGTGCTTCTCAGTATTGTTCACACGAACGGGGAGGCATCATGTATTGCGGTCTCCGGCAAGACACTGTTGGTTGGGGTGAAGGCTGTCGGAATTGAATTATTTGACCTGAGCGATACGGCACGACCGATGCCAGCGGGCGTGTTCCGAGTGCCGGGAGCGATTGAAAGCCTGGCGGCGGTTGGAGACAGAGTGTTCGCGGTGGATGGAGCCGGGTTCCTGACGATGGTACTTACAAGTCAAGAGAGGGCCGGCCGTTAGCCGATTGCGTTACTGATCGTCAACGACGGTTGGACGATCCGGCAATTCATCGATGTCATCGGGGCGATGGGGGAAGTAACGCGCAAGTTCTTCGCCGATTGATTCAATCGCCCGGATGATCCCTTCGGCGTGTGCCCCTTTTTTCATGCCTTCCATCACCATGGCATGAGGAATATCCCAGTGTTCGGCGGGGAGCCTGGAGGCGATTCCCTTGTCGGCGACAATGGCGGCCTGGTTTTCGTCGAGCGATACCAGGATCAATACCCCGGTGTCACCTCGGGTTGGTCGAAGTTGAGAAAAGCGCTTGAGGGCACATTTCCACACGAAATTGCGGCGACGAGATTCACGTTTGAGCACGGGTCCCAACGCAAAATAGCCGAGGACGAAGCCGATGCCGGCCCAGAGCGCGGCCTGAGAGAAATTGTAATAGGTTCCCCAGTCGGATTCCCGAGTCAGATAGAGCGCGGCGGCGAGGAAGATTAGAGCAAGGGCGAAGGAGTACCACAGGCGTTCTTCGAGCCAGTGGCGACTGTGCGACGCGAGTTCGATGGCAATCTCGCCTGAGGTCGTAGACTCGGCCTTCTTAACGGCCTGCTCGATGGCATCGAAATCAGCTTCTGAGAAATACTTGTCGACAAGGGTCACTTTCATATTTCCTCCGTTACCAGCCGCCGCTGGCGCCGCCGCCGCCGGATGATCCGCCGCCAAAACCAAAGCCGGAAGAACCGCCACCGCCAAAACCACCACCGAAGCCGCCGCCGAAGCCACCGAAGGGACCGCCATACCACCAGCGTCCCCGTCGACCACGGCCGAACCATCCGATGAGGCGGATGAAGAGTGCGATGAGCGCAAAACCCATGAAGATGGGGATTTTCAGCCATTGGTCATCGTCGGTGTTGTTGTTGTCGTCTTTCGATGGCGAAGGTTTGTAATCTCCGGCGATACCGGCGATGATGCCGTCGACGACGGCAGTCACGCCGCCGTCGTAATCGTTACGGCGGAAGTACGAGGCCATTTCCGAATTACGTTTGACCAAGCGACCGGCTTCAATATCAGTGAGTTCAGCCTCCAGACCGTAGCCGACCTCGACCCGGGCCTGTCGCTCCTGGATGGCCACCACAAAAAGGACACCGTTGTCCTTCCCCTTTTTGCCGATGCCCCATTTGGCGAAGACGTCGTGTGAAAAATCTTCAATGGATCGGTCATCGAGGCTTTTGACAATCAGGACGCCGATTTCATTGGTGGTTTGGCGGCGATAATCGAGAATTTTGGACTCAAGCTGTTGTTTCGCTCCGGCGGACAGCACGCCGGCCTGATCGACGATCGGGCCTGTGTAATCGGGCAGGTCGGCGGCAACTGCGGCAAGAGGCAGCAACATGACGCCGATGAGCAGCAAAGCTACCCATCGGAGTGTGCCGGTGGCTTGCAGAAGCGTTCTTTTCATCCTTCGTCAGAAACTCTCACCGGTTACTTCTTCTCGAAGGCATCTTTGACGCTCGGAGCGGTCTGAGCCTCAGGGGTCGCAGCGAAAAATTCTTTCTGATATGGGAATCCGAAGATAGCGCCGGCAACCAGAGCCCGAACACCTTTCTGGCGATAGGTATTGTATTCGCGCACGGATTCGTTGTACGTACGGCGCTCCTGGGCGATGCGATTTTCGGTACCTTCAAGCTGCGTCATGAGGTCGCTATAGAGCTGGTCGCCCTTAATATCGGGATAGCGTTCGACCACGACATTAATGAATGAATTTAATTGCCGCGACAGCTGGTTGGACATGGAGTCCAGGAGCCCGGGATTCTGGCTTTTGAGGGCATTGTCGGCGCCGGTTTTCAGATCGATGACGCGCTGGCGCATGGCGATGACATCGGTCAGCGTGGACTGCTGGCGTTTCATGAAGTTGTCGACGCTGGCCACCAGATTGGGCACGAGGTCAAAGCGACGCTGATAGACGTTTTGAACCTGGCTCCATTTTTCATCGACGCCCTGAGAGCGATCGATCAATCCGGAGCGACCGGTCCAGACGGACGCGGCGACAATGACAACAAGAGCAACGAGAACGGCGAGAACGATGCCAAACGTTTTCATATTGGTCTCCTTTTCCTACCAGCATACGCTTGGGGGAATCCCAAGTTGCCCGAAAAGGTACGGATATTGAAGAAAGGGGCCAACCGATTTTTGACTCCAGAGAAAAGGCAGGAGGGAAAGCTCCTGCCTCTCTATCTCCAGATCAAGCCTGGACTTACGGGCACGTCGGCAGTGTCTGGGAGCCGAACAGGTGGTCGATCAGCATGACCAGGTCGCCGATGTCGATGCCGTCAGTAGTGTTGACATCTGCCTCGGCCTGGCACGCAAGGGTCGGTGTTGGTTGGTTGAAGAGATAATCGACGAGCAGGGTGAGGTCGGCGATATCAACGCTGTTGGCCGGGTCGCCGTCGACGTTCCCGGTGGCGCCGACGCAGCAGTTTCGGGCGCCGCTGATGTTGAAGAGAATTGAGACCAAATCACGGTCGTCAACCACGTTCGAGACGATCAAGTCCTTAGCGCCGTCACCGTCAATGTCGGCTGCCACTATATCCTTCAGCCAGAAGCCGGCGCCGTAAGTGCCGGCATTAGTGAATCCTCCGTGGCCATCATTTCTTAGTGCGGTAACGGCGTTAGCTGCCGGTTGCGTAACTGCCAGGTCGAGTTTGCCGTCGGCGTCAAAGTCGATGGTACACATGTCCTGTGGGGCGCTGTTAAGGAACAGGTTCGTCGCGGTCCCGAAGGTGCCGTCGCCGACGCCATTGAGGATGGATACATCGAAACTCGGCCATGTTGTAGTTGCCGCGAGGTCGAGGACACCGTCGCCGTTGAAATCGCCGGTGCAGACATCCCAACCAAAGCTGGGCAGGGCATAATCAACGCCCGCGGCGAAACTTCCGTCGCCATTATTGAGAGCGACCGTCACATGCTGAGCTCCGTCGTTGGAAATGGCAAGATCGATGTCGCCATCGCGATCGAAGTCACCGGCGGCGAGCTTCAGTATCCGGTCGGAGATGAGGTAATAGTTCGGCGTCGATAGAGTCCCGTCACCGTGATTGAGAAGGACAGCGATGTGATTGGAGGTAGTCGCCGCAACATCGATATGTCCGTCGCCGTTGAAATCTGCA
>DATKJY010000236.1:0-4169 GCA_035543175.1 Candidatus Acidiferrum sp. | reverse complement strand
ACGGACTTCAGGATACCGTCAATCGCCGCATGATCAACGCAGACGACAAACTGCAGACGATTTTCGGCGGACGGAAGCAGGTTTCCATGTTCGAAATGACCAAGCTGGTGTCCAAACACATCAAGTAAGTCATCTCAACATTCGACTATCCGACAGGCCGGCGATACCGCCGGCCTATTTTTTTGCTCCCCGATTTACTCCCGCCCCTCGGATGTGTATATTTCCGGTAGATTGACTGACTAAGTTTTGACGGAGGTTTTTTGACGTTATGACCCGTTTGCTCACCTTCAAGAGCGCGATCCTGTTTGCCGCTCTGCTGATGTTCGGATTGATTACCCTCGCGTGCGCCGGCGACCGACCTGCCTATCCGCCGACCCGCGTCCAGATCGTCACCGACACCGTTCAGGGCGTGCCGATCGCCGACCCGTATCGATGGCTGGAGGACGGGAATTCTCCCGAAGTTGAGAAGTGGACACAGGACCAGTATGACTTCTACCGGAAATATGTCGATGACTATCCGGGCAAGCAGCAGATCCACGACGAAATGACCAAGATCCTGTCTTCGCAGACCATCAGTACTCCTTCGGTTCGCCGCGACAAATACTTCTTCGAGCGCCGTTCCGGGACCCAGAATCAGCCCGTACTTTACGTCAAGACAGGTTGGAACGGAACTCCGGAAGTTCTGATCGACCCCAATACCCTGTCGACCGACGGCACCCGCGCTATGGACTGGAGTTACATTTCCGATGATGGCTCGATGATCGCCTATGGAACTTCCGATTCCGGCTCCGAGCGGTCCATCCTTCATATCAAGAAAGTCGCCGACAAATCCATTCTGGCTGACACGATTCCGTATACCAAGTGGACTTCCCTCACGTGGCTGCCGAAAGCCGATGGATTCTACTACACGCGTCTCCCCGTGCCCGGCACTGTGCCCAAAGGGGACGAAAACTATTTCGGGAAAGTCTATCTCCATATGCTCGGCGCCAAATGGGAAGCCGACCCGCTCGTGTTTCAGGACACGACCGGTGATCGCACGATCGAGCTCGGTGTAAGCACTTCGCCCGACGGTCGCTGGCTGATGATAAGCCGGGGGAGCGGATGGTCGCAGAACGACGTGTACCTGAAAGACCGCTCCAAGCCAAATTCGGAGTTTATCCCAATCGTCAAGGGACGTCCGGCGATTTTCTCTGTCGTGCCGCTCAACGATCGCATGCTCATCTACACCAACGACAATGCGCCCCGCTATCGCGTCCTGACCGCCAGCTACGACAAACCTATGTTCGCCGACTGGAAGGAAATTATCCCGCAGCAGAAAGACAACATGGACAACTTTCTGGTGGTGGCCAATCATATCGTCGTCGGCTGGCTTCATAACGCCTGTTCCAAGCTGGAACTGTTTACGCTCGACGGCAAATCGGTGAAAGAGATCCCAACCCCGATGCTCGGCACGGTTCGAAGCTACAACGGCGAGTGGGACGGCCACGAACTGTTCTTCCAGTTCACTTCCTACACCTACCCCCCGGCCAACATGCGCTACGATTTCACCAACGACAGCCTGACGGTGACCGAGCAGCAGAAGGTTGACCTCGATTTGTCTAACCTGCAGATTTCCCAGGTCTGGTACAAATCCAAAGACAGTACGCCGATCTCAATGTTTATTGTCGCGCCCAAAGGCGTAAAACTCGATGGTACAAATCCCACGTACCTCGATGGTTATGGCGGATTCAATATTAGTACCACCCCCGCGTACAACCGCCGAATCGCCCTGTGGCTTGCCCACGGGTTCGTGTACGCGGATGTGAACCTTCGGGGCGGGGGAGAATATGGTGAATCCTGGCACCAGGACGGCATGCTGGCCAAGAAACAGAATGTCTTCGATGACTTCATCGCCGCGGCCGATTATCTCGTCAAATCGAATTATTGCACCCGCGACAAACTCGTGCTGTATGGCGGTTCCAACGGTGGCTTGCTTATTGGAGCCGTCCTGACGCAGCGCCCGGACCTTTGCGGCACAGCCATCTGCGACGTCCCGCTTTTGGATATGATCCGGTATCAGAAATTCGGCGTCGCCAGCATCTGGATTCCCGAGTACGGGACCGCCGATGACTCAACCCAGTTCAAGTACATCTACAAATACTCGCCCTACCAGCACGTGACGAAGGGCGCGGCGTATCCGGCCATACTCTTTCGGGCTTCGGAATCCGATGGCCGTGTCGATCCGCTTCACGCCCGCAAGATGGCGGCGCTGATGCAGGCCTCGACCTCGTCCGATCGCCCCATCCTGCTTCGCATCGAAGCCAAGGCCGGTCACGGCCAGGGGAAACCGATTGCAAAGGTGATTGACGAAGTCACCGAGCAATGGTGTTTCGTGTTTAAGTCGATGGGGATAAAGCTGTAGGTATTGTCTCAGGTATAATCCCGACCGCCTCAACATCGTTGGGGCGGTCTTTTTTGTTGGGTTTGTCTCAGTCGCTGCGTATGCTCGACAAAGCAGTTGAAATCCAGTCCCGGTTTCGTATCTTATTCCGGCTGTGAAATACTTCACATTGCCGGCTTATTTGTAAGGAGTAATAGTCGCATGTCCGTTGTGCGCCCCCTGAGAGGTCTGCGTCCCCGTCCCGAGTACGCGGCGAAAGTTGCCTGCCCACCATATGATGTTCTCAACACCGCCGAAGCACGAGCGATGGCCGAAGGGAATCCGATCTCTTTCCTGCGCGTGAACAAGGCTGAACTCGAATTCCCCGATTCGACCGACCCGTACAGCCCCGAAGTTTACCAGCGGGCGTACGAGAACCTTGCGCGGCTCGAGCACGACGGCGTTATGATCCGCGACTCCAAACCCTGTTTCTATCTCTACCGCCTGACCATGAACGGCCGTCCCCAGACGGGCCTTGTCGCGCTGACATCAGTCGAGGAATACCTGCAGGGCAAGATCAAGAAGCATGAACATACTCGCCCGGAGAAAGTCAACGACCGGGCCAACCATATCACCTCGGTTCAGGCGCAGGTCGGTCCGGTGTTCACCACCTTCCGCAATGACCCGACCATCGAAGGTATCTTCAAGAAGGTCCTCGCCACCCCAGCGACTATCGATTTTGTGGCCGCCGACCGCATCCGTCACGAACTCTGGGTCATCAGCGATGATCGCACCATTGCGGCAATCGTTGCGGCCTTCGGCAAGCTTGAATGCATGTATATTGCTGATGGACACCATCGGAGCGAAGCCGCTGCGGAATTGGGCAAGAAACTCAAAGCCGCCAATCCGAAGCACACCGGCCAGGAGAGCTACAACTTTTTCCTCAATGTCCTCTTCCCCGATAAGGAATTGTACATCATGCCGTACAACCGGGTGGTAAAGGACTTAAACGGGATGGGGGCGGATCAATTGCTGGCGAAAATCGGCGAGAAATTCGAAGTATCGCGCCATAGTGGTGACGTCAATCCGCAGGTCGCCCACGAATTCGGTTTGTATATGGATAAGAACTGGTACACGCTGAAATGTAAACCGGGCACGTATGAACTACATCATCCGACCCGCTCGCTGGACTCATCGATTCTTTCCGAGAACGTACTGGGGCCGATTCTCGGCATCATCAACCTTCGTACCGACAAGCGAATTGATTTTGTCGGCGGCATTCGCGGGACCGCTGAGCTGGTCAAGCTGGTCGACTCGGGCAAGTACAAAGCGGCGTTCTCGCTCCATCCGACTTCCATACAGCAATTGCTGTCGGTCGCGGACGCCGGCGAAGTGATGCCGCCCAAATCGACCTGGTTCGAACCGAAACTTCGCGATGGCATGGTCGTCAATCTTCTTAATGACTGATAAAACGAAAACACAGGGGAATTAAGTATGTTAATTCTGATCTCGGACAAATTCGACAGCACCCTTCCCGGCCTTCTCGGCAAATACGGCCAGGTCACCGATGACCCGAACCGGGCGCCGGAGGCGGACATTATCCTGGTCCGGTCCAAAACCAAAGCGACCGCCGAATATCTTGCGAAAGCTAAGAATCTCAAGATGATCATCCGCGGTGGCGTCGGCCTCGACAACATCGACCAGAACTTCTGCCGCGAAAAGGGAATTATCGTCAAGAACACTGCCGAAGCATCAACCACGGCAGTCGCCGAACTGGCGTTCGCGCTCATGATCGCGCTTCCCAACCACG
>DATKJY010000235.1:0-3189 GCA_035543175.1 Candidatus Acidiferrum sp. | reverse complement strand
AACGGCAAGCAGATCGCCGAGTATCTCCAGCGAGAGACGCTGGTGATTCATGCGACGGAGCCGTTGAGCAAGGTCGAAATGCTTGGACGCCTCGACGTCGATTGTCAGACCAAGGGTGGCGGCAAGGCCGGACAGGCCGGCGCGATCCGTCTGGCGGTCAGCCGGGCCGTAATTCTGATGAACCCGGACCTTCGTCCTACGCTGCGACAGGGCGGATTTCTGACCCGCGATCCACGTGAAGTGGAGCGGAAGAAATACGGTCGCCCGAAAGCCCGGAAGCGTTTCCAGTATTCGAAGCGTTAGTCGCACGTGACTCCCCGCCCAATGGCGGGGAAATAGCAGTCCCGGCAGACTCGACCATCGGTCCCAACATCCACGGGTGGCGGTCGGGAGCGACGCCGGGGTGAAGAATAACCGTTATCGCAAGGGTTGATATGATCACACCAAAGGTCAAGGAATTCCTGGAAGCCGGGGTCCATTTCGGCCATCAGACGCGCCGCTGGAACCCCAAGATGAAGCCGTTCATTTTCGCCGCGCGCAACGGCATTTACATTATCGATCTGCAGAAGACGCTCAATGCGCTGGAGCAGGCGAAGAAGAAAGTCCGCGAGGTCGTTTCGGGCGGCAAGTCGATATTATTTGTCGGCACCAAGAAACAGGCGCGCGAAGTCATTCTCGATTTGGCTCCCAAGTGTCACGGGTTCTACGTCACCGAGCGCTGGCTGGGTGGTATGCTCACCAATTTCAATACGATCAAGAATTCGATCAAGAAGCTCAAAGATATCGAGCGGATGCGCGAAGACGGCACGTTCGAGAAGTTCACCAAGAAAGAGCGCGCCATCATGGATAATGAGGCGGGCAAGCTGACCAAGGTGCTCGCCGGCATCAAGGAGATGAATTTCCTGCCGGGGCTGGTGATCATTGTCGACGCCAAGAAAGAGAAGATTGCGGTAGCCGAGGCCAAGAAGCTCGGGATTCCGATAATCGCTATCCTGGATACGAACGCCGATCCGGACCCGATTGATTTTCCGATTGCGGCCAACGACGACGCGATCAAGTCGATTCGCATATTGCTTCGCGAATTGATTGAGGCCGCGGTGGAAGCGGCGGGGACGGTGAACCAGGCAGCGCTCGAGGCGCAGGTCGAGGCAGCTCGCACGCAGCCTTTGACGACGTACACATCGGGCGAGCCGACCGACGGGGCGCATAAGTAAGTAAGGATTGATGACGATGGAAATATCTGCACAGATGGTGAAAGACCTCCGCGAGAAAACCGGCGCCGGGATGATGGATTGCAAGCATGCGCTGGCCGAATCGAAAGGGGATATTGAGAAAGCAGTCGCGATACTCCGCGAAAAAGGAATCGCCCGCGCTACTTCCAAAGAAGGCCGGAGCACGAAAGAAGGGATCATCTGGTCCCACGTTCATCCCAGCGGCAAGCTGGGCGTGATGGTCGAGATCAACTGCGAGACCGATTTTGTAGCTCGCACCGACAAGTTTCGGGCGTTTGCGTCGGATATCGCCAATCATGTGGCAGCCTCGGCGCCTAAGAATGTAGATGACCTTCTGGCGCAAGCCATGAAGGGGAAACCGGTGTCCGAGCATCTCAAAGAAATCATCGGTTCGATCGGCGAAAACATGGGGATCAAGCGGTTCACGCGGTTTGACGACGGCGGGTTTGTGACGACGTATGTTCACCCTGGCGACAAACTCGGTGTCCTCGTCGAGATTACCGGTCCCAAGGAAGCAACGGCCGGGCAGGAGAAGTTCAAGACGTTTGCCCGCGATGTGGCGATGCAGATAGCGGCCAGTTCGCCCGTGTGCGTGCGTCGCGAAGAGCTGGACGCCAGTCTGCTGGCGTCGGAGCGCGAAATATATCGCAAGCAGGCGCTCAACGAGGGAAAGCCGGAGAAGATTGTCGACAAAATCGTGGACGGCAAAATTGAGAAGTATTTCTCCGAAGTAGTACTTTTGGAGCAGCCGTTTGTGAAGGATAACGATAAATCGGTGGGCGATCTGGTCAAAGAAACGGCCGGCGCGCTCGGCGAGACGATCGTCATCAAGCGGTTTGCGCGCTTCCGGCTCGGTGAGTGACGCCATGGAGACCGATAGTTCGAAACCCGTCTATCATCGTGTTCTGGTGAAACTGTCGGGGGAGGCCCTGATGGGTCCCAACCAGTTTGGGATCCATACACCGACGGTTGAGTTCATCTGCCGTCAAATCAAGGAAGTCAAAGACCTCGGCCTCGAGCTTGGGCTCGTGGTCGGGGGTGGTAATATCTTTCGCGGTATGAATGCCGCGGAGCGGGGGATGGACCGCGTCACCGGCGATAATATCGGGATGATCGCAACCGTGATGAATTCGCTCGCCCTGATGGATTCGCTGGAGAAAATGGGGATATACACCCGCGTCATGTCGGCCGTGAAAATGGAAGCGTTCGCGGAGCCGTACATCCGCCGGCGCGCGGTGCGCCATATGGAGAAGGGGCGGCTCGTCATCTTTGCCGGCGGGACGGGGAACCCGTATTTCAGCACCGACACGGCGGCATCGCTACGCGCGATGGAGGTCGGCGCCGAACTGATGATCAAAGCGACCAATGTCGATGGCGTCTATTCGGCCGATCCCAAGAAACATGCCGATGCGGTCTTCTATGCGCAGCTTCGCTATATGGATGTGCTCACCAAGGAGCTTCGAGTGATCGACTCCACCGCCATATCGCTATTGAAGGACAACTGCATTCCGGTGCGAGTAATCGATCTCAATAATCCCGGCAATCTGAAGCGGGCGGTGATGGGGGAAAACGTAGGAACGTTGATAAGTTGAGAAAGTAGAAACGTCAGAGGAAGGAGAGGTGGCGATGGTAGACGAGATCTATAAGCAAAGCAAAGAGAAGATGCACAAGACGATCGATGCGATTCAGCGCGATCTGGGAGCCGTTCGTACCGGCAAAGCCTCACCTCATCTTTTGGATACGGTGAAAGTCGAGGCGTACGGCACGACCATGCCGCTCAATCAGGTCGCGACCGTGACCTCGCCGGAGCCGAGGCTTCTGGTGGTGCAGCCGTTCGACAAATCGGTGTCGCATGAAATCGTCAAGGGGATTCAGAAGGCCGACCTCGGATTTAATCCGCTGGTGGACGGGAATCTGATTCGCATTCCGGTGCCGGCGCTCAACGAGGATCGGCGCA
>DATKJY010000234.1:0-2879 GCA_035543175.1 Candidatus Acidiferrum sp. | reverse complement strand
CGTCAATTGCACTTCAAACGCAAACAGGTGTCCGACTGTATAGAACGGATTGGCGGTTTGGAATGCGTAAAGGTCGAAGAGCCGGTCGGCTCGCTCGAGATCTTCAACTACCGCAACAAAATGGAATTCTCGTTTCACGTCGATCCGGATGACGGCTTTACGCTCGGGCTGCATAGCCGCGGCCGGTTCGATGACATATTCGATCTGCAGCGCTGCTATCTGCAATCTGAAACCTCAAATCGCATCATTGCCTGGATCCGCGATTTCGTGAAGCGCGAGAACATCCCGGTTTACGATGTCAAATTCCACCACGGCTTCATGCGTTTCGTGGTGATTCGTCAGGCTAAACGAACCAACCAATTGATGGTCAATCTGGTGACCAACTACGGCGAATTCCCGGATCGCCAGAAACTCGTTCGTGATATGCGGCAGGCGTTTCCCGAGATCTCAACCATCATCCATAATCAGAATGGCCAGAAATCAAATATCGCCGTCGGCGAGCGGGAACAGATTCTCTATGGCACCGGCTATATCGAAGAGATTCTGTTCCAGAGCCGGTTTCGCATAAGGGCCAACTCCTTCTTCCAGACGAACACCCTGCAAACGGAATCCCTCTATCGCACTGGATTTGAGTTGCTGCAGCCGAAAAAAAGCGACACGCTGCTCGACCTGTACTGCGGCGGCGGATCGATTACGATTCTCATCGCTCCCTTTGTCACTCGCGCGGTCGGTGTCGAACTGGTCGGCGCTGCCATTCGGGCCGCGCGCGAAAATGCTGCCTTGAATGAAATTTCAAATGTCGAGTTCATCGAAAGCGACACGACCGACTTTCTTCGCAATGCCTATACACCGGAATCAAAATTCGATATCATCGTTGTGGACCCGCCGCGCGTCGGGCTCCACCCCAAAACCCTGAAACGCCTGATCGAAATTCAGCCGGAGAAACTGTTGTACATTTCCTGCAATCCAGCGACCTTTGCGCGCGATGTCAAAGAACTGGTGACGGCCGGCTATGAGCTGCCGCGCGTCGTCCCTGTGGATATGTTTCCACACACGATGCATATTGAGATCGTAGGGCTCCTGACTCGCCGGTAACTACCGGCGCTCGCCAGCCATCCGGTCTCATAGCAACGGACACGAAAAAAACGGAGGATTCATGTTTTCAAAACTCTGCCGGGCGCTCGTCCCGCTGCTCGTCATCTCGACTCTCGGCGTGACCGCCGGTGCCGCCAAAACCAAGAAGAAAGCCCAGACTGTCGGTGATCTCAGCGAAGAGATCATGGCCGCCCTGCAGGCGTTCTTTCCGGTCCATGCCACTGAGATGGGGATACATACCTACGACAAACATCTGGCCGATTATTCCTCCAAATCGGTCAAGCAGATGGTCTCCGCTCTTAAGGGCTATCAGGGACGCCTTAAGAAATTCGAAAAGACCGATCTCAGCCCGGAGCAACGGACCGACTGGAAACTCATCCAGTCCAATGTCGAGGTCGCGCTGCTCGACCTGAATCAGATCGAGTGGTACAAAAAATCCCCGGTGCTGTACGTCGATGAAGCCGTCAACGGCGTCTATTTCCTGACTTTGTCCCACCACGCTTCCGAAGCCGAAAAACTCCCGCTCATTCTCGGTCGGATGCGCGAGGTTCCGGCACTCTTTACGCAGGCCCAGGCCAATGTCAAAAATCCTTCCAAAGTGTTGATCGATGCCGCCAAAGAATCGCTGGAAGCAGGCCTCGAATTCTACCGTCAGGTGGCCGGTGAATACCAGAAACAGTTCCCGGCCCGCGCCAACGAAATCCTGCAGGTCTCGACCGCCGCGCGCGAAGCCATGAGCGACTATCTCACCTACCTCAACGGCCTGGAACCGGGACCCGAAAAGTCTTTCGCCATCGGTAAAGACAATTTCAATTACCTCCTCGCTCATGAGTATTTTCTGACCTACGATTCCGATTCTCTTTTGAAAATTGGCGAAGCGCTCCTGGCTGATGCCCAGAAAGCTTACAAAGAATTCGAATCCTACGTCGAACTCAATCACCAGAACGGTCAGGACTCAGTCTTCATCCCCGCCAGCTTCACGCGCCAGGACGTCATCGATTACTACCAGTGGGAAACCGACCAGATCAAAACTTTCATCAAAATGAACGGCATCGTCACTATCCCCGACGACATTGCGCCCGTGACGGTCGTGCAGACTCCGCCGTTTCTTCATACGATGATCTCCAGCATCGCCTACCAGCCGGCCGGCCCGTTTGACCGAGCGCAGCAGGGATATTTCTATGTCCGCCCGTTGCCGGACAGCATCGACCGCAAGCAACTGGATGCCCGCTACCGCTATGTCCACCGTCGGGGCTTCCGTGGCTCAGTCGTGCACGAAGCATATCCCGGTCACCACCTGCAGATGCAACTGGCCAACCACAACCTCGACCCGGTTCGCAAATGGCAGATGAATACGATGATGATTGAAGGTTGGGCGCTGTATTGCGAAGAGATGATGTACCACGATCAACTCTACGGCAGGGAGGACCCCGCCCAGTGGCTCGGCATTCTCGGTGGTATCCGCCTGCGTGCGGCCCGAATTGTCGCTGACGTCAAACTCCATAACGGCGACTTCACCTACGACGAGTGCGTCGGCTGGATGACTAAGACGCTCGAAATTGAATCCGAATCCGGTGAGCAATTCGTGCGCGCCGAAGTTCGCCGGTACACCGTTACGCCCACTGTCCAGATGTGCTATCTCATAGGGAAACGGGAGATCGAATCTCTTCGCGCTGCCGCTATGAGAAAGGGTGGCGCCAATTTCAGTGAGCGTTCATTCCACGACGCATTGTTGGCCGAAGGCTCGATTCCGCCTACCTTGATGTGGGATATTATGGGTTTGA
>DATKJY010000233.1:0-6542 GCA_035543175.1 Candidatus Acidiferrum sp. | reverse complement strand
CCGACAAAAGCTGTTCGGCCGGGCGAAGATTCGCAAATTTCCACTACCTACGCAGACTGGAAAGAAATGTCCGGACTGCTGACACCTCAGCGGGGCACGGTCGATGAGACTGATGTTCCTTCGTATTCGTGGGATCGGAAGTCGATTCAGACGCTAAATGGATCGGATGGCAAGGAATTCGAGCCGCTGGCGAACGGACCATCCGATATCCATGTCGCAGGTCCGATGGAGCCGATACCGTTCAATTTCGACAATGACCACATCATTTTCAAGGTCGGCGTCAACAAAGGAAAGCCGATGTGGTGGTTGCTGGATACCGGTGCAGATGTCAACGTCGTGAATACCGCTCACCTGGCGGATTTCGGGCTGGAGACGTACGGCAAGACCACCACAACCGGTGGCGGTGGATCGGCCGACTATGGCTACGCAAGAGGCGCGACGTTCGTATTCCCCGGGGTGGAGCTTCGGAATCAGCATGTATCGATTCTGGATCAGACCGGGATTGAGCGCGCGTATGGCATGATACTCGGCGGGATCCTCGGATATGATTTCCTGAGCCGCTTTGTGGTCGAGATCGATTATGAGAAGCTTTTGCTCACGCTTCACGATTCGAAGAACTGGGAGTACAGGGGGAGCGGATTTGTCGTCTCTATCACCATAGATGACGGCATCCCCTACGCCGATGCTACCATTTCGGCGGGGACCAAAGATGCGATACCGGCGAACATGATTATTGATTTCGGGGCGGCGGAGACGATGACTCTTACAGCGCCGTTCGTCAAAGCTAACGACCTGCTCATCCAAGCGGGAACGAATAGCTCGGTCAATAAAATGGCCGGGCTGGAGAATCAGTTTTTCTCTCAGACGAATGTCCGGGGTCGGATTAATCGACTGGTGATGGGCGGTCTGGTCGTTGATTCGTTCCCAGTAAATCTCTCGGTCAACACTAAGGGTGCATTCGCAAGTACCAGCTTCTCGGGAACTGTCGGTGAGGGGATCTATCACCGGTACCACATATATCTCGACTATGCCAGAAATCGGATAATTCTGGAACCGACTGCCGAAGCTTCGAAACCATACGCTGAACGAAAGACGTACGGTATGACTCTGCTCGCCTCAGGGGCAGATTACCATACGTACACGGTGGCGGGCGTTCGAGCAGGATCGCCGGCAGAGACTGATGGATTCCGGAAGGAAGATGTCATTTCGGACCTGGACGGCCAGACATCGTCGCAATTTACGCTGGCAGAGCTGCGCAAGCGATTGGCCGAGGATGGCCAGCGACACGAGTTGAAGGTGAAGCGTGGAGACAGCACTCTGGCTAAATCAGTCGAAATTCGTCGCGTTTCTATCGAGCAGAAATAAAGCGACACAGAACGAAACAATTTGCCCGCATAGGCGGTTGAACACTAAAAGGTAGACAACATAGTACGACTTACAATCAATCTGTGAATGGTAGTGAGGGAAGCCGCAGCATGAGTAATGGTTCAAGCGTTCTTGGGGCTATTGGAAATACTTCATTAGTGCAACTTCGCAAAGTGGTTCCGCCGGGGTGTGCGAAGATTTTTGTCAAACTCGAGTGGGAAAATCCAACCGGAAGCATGAAGGACCGTGCCGCGCAGGCGATGATATCGCAAGCCGAGGGGGACGGTCGCCTTAAACCGGGCGACACCATTGTCGAATACACCGGCGGAAGTACAGGGATATCGCTTGCGCTTATCTGTGTCGCGAAAGGGTATCGCCTGCAGATCGTCACCTCGGATGCGTTCAGCCAGGATAAGCTGAGACATATGGTGGCGCTGGGGGCTGAATTGACGATGGTGCCGAGCGAGGGCGGTTTGACCACCAAGAAGCTTATTCTGGATATGATTGAAGTCGCCAAGGAGATCAGTCGCCGCCCACATACGTATTGGACCAATCAGTTGAACAATGTGGACAGTATCTCGGGCTATTTCTCACTTGGCGACGAGATCTGGAGCCAGACCGATGGCAAGGTCGATGCATTCGTGCATTGCGCCGGCACGGCGGCTTCATCGCGGGGAGTGGCAACCATACTCAAACGTCACAATCCGAAGACTAAAATAGTAATTGTCGAACCCGCCGAATCTTCCGTGCTATCGGGTGGTCAGCCGGGGCCGCATAAGATCGAAGGGGTCGGTATCGGTTATACGCCGCCGTTGTGGGAGCCAGGTCTCGTGGACGAAATCGTTCCGGTCGGCACCAACGATGCCAAGGCCATGGCACGACGTTTGGCCCGCGAGGAAGGTCTGTTCGCAGGGACATCGTCGGGGGCCAATGTGGTTGCAGCCATTCGGGTGGCGGAACGATTAGGCCCGGAGGCGTGCGTGACCACACTTATGGTTGACACCGGTCTGAAATATCTCAGCACCGACGTTTACAAGAGTTAGCCGGAATTGCGTGGGGGATCCTGGCCCTTCGCCCAAATAGTGTGCTCCTTCAGATTCTCTCGTCTGGACAACGTGGGCTGAATGATGTATGATACAACACGCGAAAGCTCACGAAACCGTTAGAAGAAGGAAGGATTGATTGCGAACTCTTAGGTTAATTGGCACACTCCTGATTTTCGTGCTGGTGGCCGGCATGGTTCATGCCGAGTTCCAGCTCGATGTCAAGGAGTTCAAACTCGACAACGGTTTGACCGTTCTCATTTTGGAAAACCACACCGCCCCCGTGGTTTCCTACTACACATTTTTCAAAGTTGGCGCGCGCAACGAGCGCCGGGATAATTCCGGTATCAGTCACTTTTTCGAGCACATGATGTTCAACGGGGCCAAGAAATACGGTCCCAAGATGTTCGATGAGATGCTCGAGGCGCAGGGCGGACGCAATAACGCCTACACCAGCCAGAACGTGACGGCGTATTACGAAGATTTCCCGACCGAAGCGCTCGATTTGGTCATGGACTTGGAATCCGACCGCATGGCAAACCTGGCCCTGGAACCAGAAAAACTGAAATCCGAAGCCGGTGTCGTTGGCGAAGAGCGGATGGTCTCTGTGGACAACGAAAATCAGGGGATCATGGAAGAGGAACTCAACGCGACGGCGTTTATGGCTCATTCGTACGAGGGGCCGGTGGTCGGCTGGATGGAGTCGATCAAGCATTTTAATCGACCCGACTGTGTGGAATATTTCAAGACTTACTATGCGCCCAACAACGCGGTCGTCGCGATTGTGGGAGACATCAACGCCGAAAAGACCATGTCTATGATGAAGAAGTATTTCGGCACTATTCCGAGTGGTCCGCCGCCGCCGCCGGTACCCCGCTACGAACCCGAGCAACGCGGCGCTAAGCGCGTGTTTCTCGAACGGGAGGCCGAGCACGACCATATCATGCGCGGCTATCACATAGGGGACAAGGACAGCCCGGATCGCTACGCTCTTGAAGTCACGCAGTTCATACTCACAACCGGTGAGTCAAGCCGCATGAATCAGGCGCTGGTCAACGACCTTCAGCTGGCTTTGGAACTGTATGGTGGATTTGAGTGGAGTTTCGATCCCTCTTTGTTTACGTTTTATATCGCGGTAGCGCCGGGGAAGGGGTATCAGGAGACCGAGAAGGCATTTGATTCGGTTCTGACGAGTTTTGCCGCGAGCGGTCCGACCGAGGCGGAACTTCAAAAGGCCAAGAACGGTCTGACTGCGAATTTCTACAAAGGCCTCAAGACGAATAATGGGACTGCTCACGAACTGGCCCGTCACGAGACGCTCTATGGTGACTGGAAAACAATCTATCAGTTTGTGCCGGGGGTCAATGCGGTGACGGCCGACCAGGTGAAGGACGTCATGGCGAAGTATTTCAAACCCAAGAACTCGACGACCGTGATCCTGGTGCCGGAAGGAGGCAAGTCATGAAAAAAGCTGTCCTTCTCATAATGCTGGTCTCGTTGACATGCGCGGTCGGCGCGTTTGCAAAAGTCACGCTGCCGGCAGCCAAAGAGCTCAAATTGAATAACGGGATGGCGGTCAGCGTGATCGAGCGCCATCAGCTGCCACTGTTTTCAGTGAAGGTGATATTCCGGGCCGGTTCGAGTTCGGATCCAGCCGGCAAAGAGGGACTGGCCTCGTTGACCAGCGATATGCTGATGCGCGGGACGCCCACTCGCACGGCCAAGCAGATTGCCGACGAAGTCGCCTTTGGCGGTGGAGATCTAAATAGTACGTGCGATTACGTATCGGCCGGACTCGACGGTGAATTCCTCAGTTCGCAAGGGGAAAAGGCGTTTGAGATCATCGCCGATCTGGTGCGGAATTCGACCTTTGCGCCCGACGAGTTCGATAAGACTCGTACGCGAACACTTGGCGACCTCAAAAGCCGGCTGGAAAATCCGACCAATGTCGCCACAGACGCCATCTGGTCGAACCTTCTCGGCAAGAGCCGGTACGCCCATTTTACGGGCGGCGATTTAGCCAGCGTGAAGGCGTTGACCCGCGACGATATCAGCGCGTTTGCCAAAAAGCATTTCACGCCGGACAATTGTCTGTTAGTCGTTTGCGGCGATATCTCGGCCGCGGATGTCCAGAAATGGGCCGACAAGTATTTCGGCGCATGGTCCGGCAAGGCGGCACTGGAACCGGAGGAGACTGCATTCGCTCCGGTAACTGGTAGACAGGTGATAGTGTACGACAAAAAGGACGCCAGTCAAACTCAGATTCGCCTGGGCTTGAGCGGCATTCCGCTCAATCACCCGGATTTCGCCGAACTGGAAGTGGCTCGTACGATTTACGGCGGAGCGTTCGGCTCCCGGCTGGTGAACGAGATACGGGTAAATCGCGGACTGACTTACAATGTCGCTTATCGTTCTTCGAACCTGAAGCCGGGCGGTGTGGCATACGTGACCACCTTTACCAAGAATGCTACGGTCGGACAGGTGATCGATCTCATTTTCAGCGTGGCCAATCGCATGCAGACGGAGGCGGTTCCCGATACGGAACGGACTCATTTCACCAACTACCGTTGTGGGACGTATCCGCTGTCGTTTGAGACCAACGATAATCTCGCCGATGTTGTCGCCGGCATGTGGTTGAATAAGCTCGATAAATCTTACTATGAAGATTATCAGGAGCGCTTGAAAGCCATTACATCGAAGCAGGCGATGGATGCCGCCAGCAAGTATTTTCCGAAAGACAACTACTGCCTCGTGCTGGTAGGGAAAGCCGATGACATCATGGAGCAGGTCAAGAAGTACGGACCGGTGACAGTCCTTCCGTTCTCCACGGAATAGTCAGCATGAACAAGGTGTCGGGCGTGTTTGTTGCCCGACACCTTTCCTTTTCTCCCCAATAATGTGAAACCGGAACCGAATTGTCATTCGGACAAGCGGCGGTAGTTGACGTCGAGCGCGTCGAGTCGCCCAAGGTGCGTTTTGAGCCGGGTTACGAAATCCTGATAAGAGAGGGTGCTTTTGGGGGACCAGAGCACCTCGGCTAAGGCGCAGGCACGAGGATAGGCCATGTACTCGACATGCTTTTCGTCAGGCATGTATTCGGTCCAGACATTTGCCTGAGCGCCGAGGATGTGACCGGCAAGCTCAGCGGGGAGAGCTTCGGGGACGGGATTGAATGCATACACGTTTTCAAGCGGCGTGAAACCACCGATCGCTTTCGGCTCGTTCACTTTGGCCTGGTAATGGTCGAAATAGCAGTGCGACATAGGAGTCATTATTACGTCGTGCCCCGCACGTGCAGCCTCAATTCCCTTCTCAATATTCCGCCACGCCATGATGACGGATCCTTCCGGTGCGCCGCCATCGAGAATTTCATCCCAGCCGGCTGTTTGCTTTCCCAGCGAAGCGAGATACCGAGCAATTCGCTTTACGAAATAGGCTTGCAGTTCGTCGGCCGAGCCGAGCTTCTCAGCTTCCATGCGACGACGGCACAGGTCGTGATTCAGCCAGCGAACTTTGGGACATTCATCTCCACCGATATGGATAAAGGGACCGGGGAATAAGTCTGAAACCTCGCCCAGAATATTTTCAAGAAATGCAAACGTGCTTTCGCGTCCGGGGCAATAAACATCATCAAACACGCCCCATTTGGTTTCGACGTTGAATGGCCCGCCGGTGCAGGAAAACTCCGGGTACGCTGCAATGGCCGCAGAGGCGTGACCGGGGAGCTCGATTTCCGGCACAATCGTCAGAAATCGCTTAGCCGCGTAGGCGACGACGTCGCGAATTTCCGCCTGCGTGTAGAAACCGCCGTAGATGGTACCATCGGAGTCAGTGCGCCAGGCGCCTACCTCAGTCAGTCGCGGGTACTTTGCAATCTCGATGCGCCAGCCCTGATCATCGGTCAGATGCCAGTGAAACACGTTCATCTTGTGAAGGGCGAGCAGATCGATGTATTTCTTGATGAACGATGCCGGGAAAAAGTGGCGGCTGACATCGAGATGCAGCCCGCGCCAGTCAAATCGGGGTGAGTCTTCCATTTCGACAGCAGGTATTTCGATTTCTGTTTTCGCCATTTCACCGGCGGGGAGCAATTGCAGAAAGCTCTGCATCCCGTAGAAGATACCGACAGGCGAA
>DATKJY010000232.1:0-5592 GCA_035543175.1 Candidatus Acidiferrum sp. | reverse complement strand
GTTACCAGTTCGCGACTGGAATAGGCATCGGTGAGGAAGCCACCGACACTCAGGTCAAATTCGGTTGGCGGTTTGACGGTGGCGTCGATTTCTACTTTCTGAACGGTCTGGCCTTGAGCCTTGATTTTGTCTGGGATCGTGTCAATCGTGCCCAATCAAATTGGAGTCAGGATCAATCGGGCGGGTGGCACCAGACTCTGTCCTCAGCGCACCTCAACACATACCTGATCGGACTCGTGGTGCCGTTTTCAAAGATCTGGCCGGCGGAGAAAAAGGATAAGCCGGACACGTTCAAACGTTAGCGCTGGCGGACTATTTCCGTTCATGTTATCATATCCCCCGCATTTACTCAAACGTCGTGGGAGACGAATAAGGTTTCTCGACAATGCGCCATATACTCGCTTCGTCACAGCTGTTCTCGCAACTTGATGAGCATGCGCTCAATGAAGTTGCTTCGGCGACGACACTTCGGACGGTTGAGCGCAACGAGCTTATATTTTTTGAAGGCGATAGAGCCAATGCGTTCTATATCGTCGGCAAGGGGAAAGTGAAGGTCTACAAGATGTCTCCGGACGGTAAAGAGCAGATTCTGATGATAGCCTCCAAGGGGGATTCGTTTGCCGAAGCGGCGCTCTTTTCCGGCGGGAAATTCCCGGCTTCGGCTCAAGCGCTTGAGGACTCGCAGTTGGCGGTCATCAATCGAGAACGGTTTGTCGCGTTGTTGGCCAAAGATCCGGATCTGGCGGCCAATCTGATTGCGCGGCTTTCGACACTGCTCAGGCGGCTAACGGCGCTTGTGGAAGAACTATCGCTTACGGATGTGACTACCCGACTCGCGCACCATTTGGTCACCCTTATAAAGCCGGATGACGGACCGAATCCGCGGATCACGTTGTCGGAGAAAAAGGCGGTAATGGCGTCGATGCTCGGGACGATTCCGGAAACGTTCTCTCGTTCGCTGGCCCGATTGATGCGAGAGAAGGTTATCAGTGTCGAGGGGCCGGTGGTGCAGGTGCTGGATTTGAAGAAGCTGAAAGAGCTGGCGGGGGAATAAGGCAAGCGCTCCAGTCGAGCACTGCTACTCCATACTCACTATCGCATTGCTAAACGCACTTATCCTGAGATTTACGAACGGCAAAGTCCGGTTGTCGGAATTGACATGTCCAAGGTTGCGGACGAAATCGAGTCCGGCTTCGCCGTCGATGAATATGTGGTCGAACAGGAATCCCTTGAAGCCGAGCGATGACGTAAAGGTCGTTTGCACGACGCCGGTTGGAAATTTCTCAGAATATGACCCGACGACCTGCAGCCAGGGTTCGGTCCACGGAGCCGTGACGCTTCCTTCGCCCTGTCGCCAGAGCCGGAGATTCAATGATGCACATTTCTGGTCGCCGAACCACCTGAAGGCGGAGATGGTCGTCAGATCGTAATCATCTCCGAGCGCAGCACTAATCAGGCGATTGTCATATAGGTAGCGGTTCTGTTTGAGGCGCTGGTTGAAGGTCCAGTTGCTCACCCGGCTGTACTCCGCGCGGATGTCGAGCGAAGGTATGACGTCGGCGAAGTATCCTCCCGCCTGCAGGCCGTACATGTTTGGTTTCTGGTCCCCCTGCGTCTTGCGGTCGAATTGGAAATCATCGATGAGCAGCTGTCCGTACAGATTGCAGCCCTGCCGTGGTTTCACGCTGAAATCGAGCCCGACAGAACTGTTGTCATCATGACCTTCGTTGAGCTGTGCGCCATGGAAGAAGATGAGCGGATTCAGATAATACAGGTCAATTGGTCGGCCGGGGCCGCCGAATACGATCGTCTCGAAGATGCCGGCTCTAATGCTATTGCTGAAATGGAGATCGAAACGGTGACCAGCGAAATAGCGATTTACGTAATCAGGCACTGAATCGTGCGCGGGATCGAGGCCTCGGAGTTGACCAAGTCGGTATGAAATGGTCAGGCGCCCCCAGCGATAGCTGTACGCGAGGCCATCCATGGGCGCGTTGTCGCCGAGAACGAGGGAACGTCGGTTTCCCCAGAATGAAGCGAATCGTCCGAGCGTGAGGTCGAAGCCTCCGGTCTGGTAATTGGCCCAGGCGTTTTCGATATCTCCGGCAAAGCCGCGCCATTTCTTGCCCGTGTAGGTTGGATCCTTGGCGCGTTGTTCATCGAGAATGAGGTTGGCGTTAATATACAATTTTGCGCTTGGTTGAGCGGCGATGCCGCCGCGAAGAGAAGCATAGCCATGGCCACGGGCCAGGCGGGCGGCGCGAAGGCTTTCACCAGCGTACGCGAAGGTCGCGATCTTATGGTCTGATAACTGTGTCAACCACGCAAACGGTCCGATGACTGAATCGATTCGATCAAGTCGATACGGGCCAAGCTGGTAATCAAAACGGTCTAATGAATTGGCTTCAAGGCGCTCGAAGCGGTCGTAGAGGAAATCATATTCGGGCTGGCCGGCAGGTGAGAATCCGGAACCGGCAAATGCTGAAAGGGGAGTCAGCAGAATGAACAGTAGACTTAGTCTTGTGAATACGCGTTTCATGATCGCGATCCGTTGCCGGTGGTGTGCGAAAAGATGGATGTGATTAGCTTCCGGACCCTTTCAATACGGTCGGCACAGTTTTGGCGAGGATTTGAGCGTCGAGTGCCAGTGACCAGTTGTCGATATATTCGAGGTCGAGTTTCATCCAGTGATCGAAGTCTATGGTGTTCCGGCCATTGACCTGCCAGAGACAAGTAAGGCCGGGTTTAACGGAGAGTTTGCGACGCTGCCAGGGCTCGAATTTGGCAACCTCTTTGGGCAGTGGCGGCCGTGGGCCGACCAGCGACATATCCCCTTTCAGTACGTTAATCAACTGAGGGAACTCGTCGAGTGAATATTTCCGCAGGAAACGTCCGATGCGCGTGATGCGGGGGTCATTCTTGATCTTGAATACCGGACCTGACATTTCATTTTGGTCCCATAGCGATGTCTGCTTGCGCTCGGCGTCCGGGCACATCGTGCGGAATTTATATAAACCGAACCTTCGGCCGTTTAGTCCCAACCGCACCTGCCGGAAGAACACAGGGCCTCGGCTGTCGAGCTTAATTACGAGAGCCAGGACAAAGAGCAGTGGAGCGGTCACGAGCAATATTACCAGAGCGAGCATCCGGTCGAGCAGCGTCTTGCAGAAGTGCGGCGCAGTGGAATTGCAGGTGGTGTGGTATGTGACAAGAGGAATGTCATCAATTTCAGCCGTGCCGGGTCGGGCAATCGTTGCAGGGAAGATATCGGCCAGGATGCCGACGTTGACACCCATTTTCTCGGCGTCGGCAAACAGTTCGGCGGTGCCTGAGAGATCTTCAACTTCGACCGCCAGGAAAACGGCATCGATCTGATCGTCGCCGACCAGCGCGGTCAACAGTCTCGGGTGACCCATGAGGGGAAGGTCGCGATAACGCCAATGTCCGTAGCGGTGGTAATCGAAAAATCCAATAGGCGACATTTCGAGTTCGGGTGAGTCGAGGAAGCGGTCGGCCAGGCGGAGCGCTTTGGGTCCGGTACCTACGATAATCACTTTTCGAGTATCGGCTGTCTGACCGGTTATCCTTTGGCGTTTTGAGATTGCACGAAGGAGCCCGCGCCCGGCGAAGAAAAGTGCTCCCTGCAGCACAGTATTGACAGCTATGAATGCAGAGGCGAGCCGTGGTGCCATCGGCCACGCCAGCAGAAAACAAACTGCCAGAAAGCCCAACCCAAACACGAACTCGTCGTGAAGGATCTCTATCGGTTGGCTGCGCAACCGCGAACCGGTCAGGGAGTGGGCTGCCGGCCTTTTCAAAATTGGATATAACCGGATTAAGATGATAGCGGCGGCAACCTCGACCAGCCACGGTGAGACGAGGCTTTCGAATCCACGGACGGCGGTGAGACATATCAGGGTTAGAGAGGTCGAACCGACGGGACCGGCGATCAGGAAGAGGGTCCTACGCGCAGATTCAAGCAGGCTTCCCCTTTCCTGCAAGGATTCAACCTGATACCGAGTCAGCCTTTGGGTCGAGGTGATTCGATTTCGATCTGACTTCGGCTTAGGTTCGACCTCACCTGGCTCGACGAGCACCGCGGGGTCATCGTCATAATGCCGGACAGCCATCTCGCACCCAACCTGTACAACTTCGCATAATTTGCCGTCCTACTTTGTCACCGTCTCAGATTCGCGTACGGCGACAGCCACGCGCTTTCTGTGGATGACCGGCGGCTCGGCGGCGACGGGATCAGTAAAGGGCTGATCCTCGACTCGGCGGCGGATCATGACTTTACGGCGATCCACGGAATCCATGCGGAAGTATTCGACCGGCATCTTGCTGAAGGCGTCGATGAGCAGGTTGTTCGAGAGTTCAGACTGGATGCGATAGCGGAGGTAGTTGTTCAGTTTCGGGTAACCGTCGAGATTCTCAAAGGGCACGCGTGAGCGCGCCAGAAAATTGCCTGCGCTCTTGGTGTCGGCCACGCGCAAGAGCAGGAAGTCAGTGGCGGCAATGCGATTCTGGACGCCGAGATGCGTCAGCCCGGTGGCCAGGCGCAGCGACTCATCGTGCAGCATTCTCAATCGTTTGGCCAGATTGTCGCCATTTTCAAGCACGGTCGCTATCAGGCGGTAGATTGTGGTCGAAATTGACTGCGGCAAAAGCGAGTCGGCCAGAGTCTCGATTGCGGCCGGCGTTCCGATGACGTAACCGGCGTCCGCCGAGCCGATGCCAAACGAGGCCGCAAATGAGCGAAGCACATAGACGTTATCGGTGCGCTCAATCAGCGGCATTGCTGATATACCGAAGAAATCGTAGTAGTACTCATCGACGATCACGGTACCGTAGGGGAGCGCCTTGCTCAGTAATTCGATATCGGCCAGAGAGTAATTGGCGCCGGTGATTCGATTTGGGTTCGCCAGATAGACCAGGCTATCGTGACGCAGGTGCGGCATCAGTTCATCGATATTGCCGGCGAAGGGGGAAGCGCCGATGATTTCTTCGACGCGAAGTTCAGCCCGGTCGGCGGCGATAGCGATGTCAGGCGACGCGTGACCGGCCGACAGCACGTGGATAGACTTGTGGCGGCAGGTCTGGAAGAGGCGGGTGAGGAGATCGTCGCGGTCGGCGAAGAGAAGCAGTGATTTTTCGGCGACCAGTTGTCGCCGCGCGATAGCGCGCACCAATTCGGCGGTGCGATCGGAATTGGCGGTAGCGATACTACTCATGCGATTAATCCTTCCTATTGGCTCGCATTGGCGCCACTTCCCGGATGTGGCGATTCGTAAATATTCTCTCTCTGCGGTACACAGTTTCAAGCGGTGTGCCGGGCTGCTCGGTTTCTGCACATTTCCGCATAATCGGTTTTGCGACAAGCGGTTAAGGGTTTACGTACGACGTAGATGCGAGGATGAACGGCCCACAATGCGGCTTCGACGGGCACCTTTTTTCCGTTATGTCCTGAAAATAGTTCCGGCCAAAAAAATACCACCGGAGCAGCACAGTGGCCGGCTCCGGTGGACCCATAGGAAGGTGAGTCAAGATGAAGAAAAGGTTATCTGGAATTCGCTCCTATAGCTTGCCGATTAT
>DATKJY010000231.1:0-2572 GCA_035543175.1 Candidatus Acidiferrum sp. | reverse complement strand
TCCCGGGAACATGCCGATATCGCCGTCCAAATCGAGATACGGTATCCCCTGCTCAGTCGCCTTCTGTTCACGAGGTGTCATCTCCCCCTCTTCGTGACGCTTCGCAATCCCCATCTCGGCGAGTTCTTTGTGGCGGAATAGCGCGTCGTCGTCGAGTGACACCCGACTGTCCGCCGCCACTAATTTGCCATCGGCGGTCAGCACCAGAGGATTGATCTCCACCAGCTTGGCGTCGTACTTCTTGAACATGTTATAGAGACCGACAATAATATCCGCGCCGTTCTTGATCACTTCGGTCGGAATCCCGATCTGCTTGGCCATCGCCAGCGCATCGAATCCGTAAAACGGTTCTTCAACCGAAAGCGACTTCTTGATAATCTTCTCGGGATGTTTGGCCGCGGTCTCTTCGATATCGACACCCCCTTCGCCGGATGCAATAATCACGAGCTTGTAGTTGGCGCGATCAATCGTTACGCCAATATAGAACTCCTTCTTGATCGCGAGCTTTGGCTCGATCAATATCTGCTCCACCGGATATCCTTTGATTTTCAGTTTGAATAATTCCGAGGCGAGCGACTTGGCCCGATCGGGAGTGTCGGCGAGTTTGATGCCGCCGGCTTTGCCGCGACCGCCGATCAGTACTTGTGACTTAAGTACCACCGGCACGGCCAGCTGAGTAACGGCGTTGAACACGTCGTCAGCGGTTTTTGCGAGACGGCTCTCGGAAACGGGTATCTTGAACTTCTTAAACAGCTCTTTCCCTTCGAATTCGTAGAGTCTCATGCGTCCAATCCTCTCAAAAAAAATCTCGCTACGGGGTTACCGCAGCGGGTTACGGCGATGGCATAATCTACGGGTTTTCGGCTGACAGTCAACCGGAAACAACGAGCGTAACTTATTGTGCGGCAATAATATATGAGACGTCCCAAGCGGCCGCAGTGGTGAATTTTATCTCTTGCCTGCGGTGCTTGAAGTACTGTCCGGGCGGTGCTCGGGCGAATGCTTCTCAGGAGATGTTCTTGATCTGGGATGAGATGCGCTGGGGTAATCGAGTTTGATGCCGCCGTTGTGAAATTCAGCCCGCCGAATAAGGAAGTTCCTCTTGCTCTGCACTAAGCATTGCAGCGGCGTTCCTTTGCGGGTAGGGAAAACGCTCGCGCCATCGGGCAGAGCGACCGGATAATAATCCAGCACACTCTGCGAGACAATCAATGTGCGTCCCGACTTGCCGGAAAGCGAATTGTCCGTGCAGCTCTCCCAATAGAAAAATAGCGCCGCCGCGGAATCCAAGTCCCCTGGTAATAGCGTTTCTCTGGTCAGCGCTGCCTGCCTCGAGAGCACGACCCGCAGAATAGACGCCTGTTTGTCGAATCCAAAACAACTCGGCTCGGTCGTATCCGTCACCAACCGCGCCAGCGCCACGACCCGCCAGAGACTGCGCGGATAGCCTTCTTTTCCGGAGTTGGGCGCCGGCCGCGCGTTGTAGAACTGCCATTTGCATGAATCGAGAATCCTGCCGGGCAAGACGTCCGAAATCTCCACCAACCGGCTGTCGCATCCGATCTTCAGTTCAAATCCGGCGATCGGCGTGCCGAAACTCTCTATCGTGACATCTACGGTATCGAGTTGCTTGTTCCACGGCGTAATCCGGGGCTCGATGCGCACGATAAAGCGGGAAGTATCCTCAATGGTATCGGCCGCAGTGGCCGTAAGCGTGTCGGCTTTCGATCTTATCGTGACCGCCGCGACGATCAACACCGCGACAGCAATGGAGACGCAGATCTTCATACAACAAAAAGCCCGCCGACGAAGGCGGGCTTTTGCAACGTTCATTTCTGTTACTTCACGACCTTGAATTTATACGGGCCCTTCCAGTCGGGCTTCTCATTATCTGCATATTTCCAGGACATGCTCGGCGGAAACCAAGTCGAATCGACAACCAACGTGCCGGGGTCCGGAACTATAATATTAAATGAAAGCACTTTCTTGGATTCCTGCGCCTGGAATCTCTGCTTGACCGTCACGCCGCCCATGCCAATCCAATCAGGCAGCTTGCCGTCCCAATCGGACTGCTTGGAAAGCATCACGCCCCTCAGATCCCAAATCGAGTTGTCCTGCCAGCCGTTGTACCCCTTGATATCCGGAAACATCTCGAATCCCGAATCCGGCACGTGCTTGACTTCCGTGATATCGGGCGAACTGAGCTTAAATCCGATCTCGAAACCTTTTCTCGCCTTATCATTGGAGAAGTAAATGTCGATATCGACCAACTGGCCCGCCTTAATAGTACTGTCGTTAATTGCGCCCGGACCGGAAACCTTCGCGGTGACTACCGATCCCGTCGCGACTACTTCCGCCGTGGACTTCGCGGATGACAGATTCTTCTTGATTGCCTCACCTTTTGTCGCGGTTGCGGGCTTCTTTGTTGCTTTCGGCGTTTGAGCCACCGCCCAGATGGCCGTCAGCGCAAAGGCCAACGCGACGATGATAATCAGGGACGCTCTGAGTTTGGACATGAATGTTAACTCCTGTTTACACTGAATTCTCTGTTATTCCATTATACCGTGAGAGC
>DATKJY010000230.1:0-5355 GCA_035543175.1 Candidatus Acidiferrum sp. | reverse complement strand
CGACAATCAGGGTGATGATGACAGCATGTCTCCAGTGAGGGGAAAGCGCCTTCGCGGTAATCTCTTGATTCGCCATGACGTGACTCCTGTACCTTCGTATCACCGCCCGGCGCCGGCCCCATGCACGTCGCAATTCAATTTGTCGGGCTCCGGGCTGCTTTATCTCAGTAAGATTGGCGGGGCCGGCGAGTTGTCTTAAGATTATGGGAACGCCAAATCCAGACCGTACCAAGCGAACCGGCTCGGTCGTTTTCGAAGACGGTCGCGCCGGAGTCGGTTCGAGAAGTAAGAACAAACGTCTTACTTCGTGCTGTCGCGGGGCGTACCTTCAAGAGCCGCCGGAGTGACGCTGAGCACTTTGTAGGTCTTTTTGCTGACGTCAACCTTCATCAGTTGTCCGCGCTTGCCCTTGATGAGAAATTGGAAAGTGGCCTGCTTTTTGGCGGTACCTAAGCTGCGCTTGACGACTTCGCCGGGAATTTCTTTCACTGCCACCTTCTCGGCCCGATCCATGCTCTTCTCAGATGTGTCGGTGGCGGCCGGTCGAAGCTCCGTCCTGATAATCTTCCCGGAATGAGCATCCACCCACACCCGTTGCACTTTGTTATCGGCAGCGATGTCGACCGCCCAGGCCTGTTTACCGTTGTCCATCTTCAACTCGGCGTTCTGAACCACTCCGCTCTTGACCATATCCAGAGCTGTCTTGGAAGCTTGTTCCTTGGAGACAGGAGTCGATTTCTCCCCCTGCGCGAGCGCAATGCCGGCGCACAGCATCAGGCAGAGAACAATATTGACCAGTTTCATATGAGTACCTCTTATCCTATGCCCATGTTCAGCGGGCGGTATTATAGCACATACAGAGCCACAAAGTACTCAAAAAACCATACGAAATGACATTCCCCGAAGAACTTGAATGTGGATATGGCAGGGATCACACGGGTGAATCGGCCGCCCTCACCGGCCCGTCGGCGAAAGCTTTTTTGTTGCCCTGCCGATATTTATCGTCTAAACTACCGCATCCGGCCCCGGGCAGGGATGCTGATAGTGCGGCTGCAGCGCGGTACGGCCGATAATGATGCAAAAGACAGGTTTGCAAGAAGGGAAACGGTGTGGGATTCTTCGACGTCCTTTCCAATGATATAGGTATCGATCTCGGTACTGCCAACACGCTCGTGTACGTTCGA
The DNA here is from genome assembly GCA_035543175.1 of Candidatus Acidiferrum sp. GTDB lineage: Bacteria > Zixibacteria > MSB-5A5 > GN15 > FEB-12 > DATKJY01. The sequence goes on along the minus strand of DATKJY010000230.1, from coordinate 4,171 downwards.
AATCAGGGGATTGTCCTCAATGAGCCATCAGTCGTCGCGGTCGAGAAGAGCACCGGCAAAGTGCTCGCGATCGGCTCGGCGGCCAAGGAGATGATGGGTCGTACACCGGGCGGGATCGAAGCGGTTCGCCCCCTCAAGGACGGCGTGATCGCCGATTTCCAGATTTCAGAAAAACTGATCGCCGATTTCCTGCGCCGCGTCGTTAAGCATCGCTACCTGATGAAACCGCGAGTCGTGATCTCTGTCCCTTCGGGCATCACCGAAGTTGAAAAGCGCGCGGTTCGTGACTCGGCCGAAAACGCGGGCGCACGCGAAGTGTACCTGTTGCAGGAGCCGATGGCGGCCGCGATCGGGGTCGGGCTTCCGGTCGAACAACCGACCGGCATCATGGTGATCGATATCGGCGGCGGTACATCGGAAATCGCGGTGATCGCGTTAAATGGAATAGTTAATGACACTTCGATTCGTGTCGCTGGCGATGAATTCAACGACGCCATTATCAACTACCTGAAAAAGAACTATAACCTTCTGATCGGCGAACTGACCGCCGAGGATATCAAGATAAAGATCGGTTCTTCGTTCCCGCTGGAGAAAGAGATCTCGATGGAGATTCGCGGGCGCGATCTGGTGGCGGGCGTACCCAAAAACCTCAAGGTCTCATCGGTGCAGATTCGCGAGGCATTGTCGGAGACGGTGGACATAATCGTCGAAGCAGTCCGGCAGACGCTGGAACAGACGCCGCCGGAGCTGGCCGCCGATATTCTCGAACGCGGTATCGTCCTGACTGGAGGCGGTGCGCTGCTTCGGAGCCTCGACAAACGGCTGCGCCAGGAAACCAATCTTCCGGTGATAATCGCCGATGATCCGCTCACGTGCGTCGTTCGCGGCACCGGCGTGGTGCTCGAGAATTTCGAGAAGTATCAGAAGGTATTAGAGCGCAGTCGCAAAGACTGACGCTTGAATTCTAAGCCGCCTCACTGCTCAATCTTAGAGCAGAGCTGGCGAGGTCAGGCAGCCGGTCTGTTCTCGCCGATTCAATCTCTAATCCCACATAGAGATGGACTCTCCTGAATCATTTCGTTACAGTCTGGATTAATCTTTTCCTTTGCTCGCCTGTCTTATAATCAGAAATTGAAAGCATGGCCGAAGTGAACCATGAGAAGATTGAACGTTTGGTGGCAAGGGCTCGGCGGAAAGACCGGGAAGCCTTCTCGGAAATCGTGAGGCTACTGATGAACTCCATAGTTGCGCTTACCTATAGGATGACCGGCAACCGGGAAGTCGCCTTAGACCTGACGCAGGACACGTTTGTGTCGGCGTGGGAGTACCTCAGCTCCTTTCGCGGCGAGGCGAAGTTCGAAAGCTGGCTCTACCGAATTGCCTCTAACAAAGCCATCAACTACCTGAATACTGTGAAGCCAATTTCAATCGACAAAGAGGTAGATCCTCCTGATCAATCGGTTGCTACCCCCGAAGATCTATACACTCGCAAGGAACTTCGCCAAGCCGTGCTTGGATTTATGCGCGAGCTCCCTTTGCAGCAACGGTTGACCTTCGAACTCCGCTTTTATCGACAGATGTCGTTCGAAGAAATCGCCGAAATGACGGGGCGGGCGCTCGGCACGGTGAAGACAAATTACCGCGAGGCGGTGCTGAAACTTCGTGCCTTCGCCACAGCGAAAGGATGGCGTCCATGACCTGCCGCGAATATCAGGAAGAACTCGTGCTGGCGTTTGGTCAGCCGACCATGCCGGCAGAGTTAGCCGGTCATCTGGAACGATGCGAAGAATGCCGGGCGTACTGGCAGGATCTCTCGCGATTCGCCGATGGAACGGGCGATGACGACCTCTTCGCTCCTGATGAAAATGAAAGTCAATGGTTGATGAATCGGATAGAACGTGAGCTTGATCGGCGCGAGCACCCAGTACGAAAGACGATGTCGTTGTTCCGCTACGCTGCGTTGGCAGCTTCGGTGGTGCTGGCAGTCGGCATCACGGTGATCGGCATACGGTACAGCGCAAATCGGGGGCAATCCGGAACCGTAATCGTCGCGGATAGCGGACAGACACTCGCACCGGTTCGCGGCCAGGCGAACACAGCTGATTCTACGATGACGACGCCGTCTCTTGGAGACAGTGAGATCAGGCTGCTAATTCAGGATTACACCTCCGGGACCGGTCAAGGAATCGACGAGAATCTGCTCAACGGTCTGTCCGATGAAGAAATAAAATATCTCGAGGCCAACCTGACCAAGGGGGACCTGTTATGAAGACGATTGTCGCATTACGAATCGGCGTGGCGCTCGTGCTGTTGTTTGTCTTGATCGGGGCGGCGCCCCGGCCCGGATGTACTCCCGGATATAAGGGCACCAACACGCCGGCAGGCAAGAGCGCCCCGCTTCCGCTTCTTGCGCAGGCGCCCGGTGACGACGGACCCGGAATGCCAGACCCGCCGGCCAATCCTCGACGCCCGGGCATGGAGCAACGCCGTCGCCAGTTAGAGCAACTGCGCCTGGCTAAACTTCTTGAGGTGCTCGATCTCAAGGACGATCAGGAAGCGCCTTTTATGGACGCCTATCGAGCAATGCGCCGCCAGCAGCGGCAGATTGAAGATGATAGGGCGGCCGCCATCCAGGAATTGTCGTCAGGGCTGGAAACCAATTCGATCGGCAAACAACGGATTGGCGAGTTGATCGACCGCCTGCTGGCCTTGGCCTCCGATCGCGTGAAAACTGTCGATGATTTCGTCATGTCGATGAGAAAAGTACTCACACCGCAGCAACTGGGGCGGCTGGTGGTATTTCAGGAACGGTTTGAACTGGAACTGTTGGAAAAACTACGTGGTTTTCGTGGGCGCATGGGCCAGGGGGGACAGTTTCCCCCCGCGGGTCCCGGCGATAGCGCTCGATAGAATGATACCGGGAACGTAAAGCAACACATTTCAAAGTATGAACGGAGGTAACTGTATGAAAAAGATCACCCTGTACACGGTACTGGTGCTGGCCCTGGCCGTAGCAATGGCCGCCGCCCAGCCGGGCCCGGCGATGGGCGACGAATCAGCCGCGCCAATCGGAATGGGGAGGCAGATGGGTGGTGGACCGGGCTTCGGGATGGGACACTTCGTTGGAGTCGGCATGCGCGGCCGCATGGGCGCTGCGATGTTTCTTCAGCTAGCCGACAAACTTGAGTTGACCGACCAGCAGAAAGACCAGCTCAAAAAGATGCAGGAGGATTTCCAACTGCATCAGGTAGACGGCAGGGCGAATCTGGAAAAAGCCGAAATCAAACTTCGCTCGCTTATGAGTGATGAAAAATCATCGGAGAAGGAAGTGCTGGCAGGCATCGATGAGGTTGCCGCGCTTCGGGCCGATTTGGCCAAGGCTCGATTCACCCATCTGAGGCAGTGCCGCTCGGTCCTCACCGATAAACAGCTCGATACACTCAAGCAGCTTCGTCGTGACCGGATGGAGAAATGGATGGGCGGGAGCCAGAAACAGGGAGACCACCCGGGACCTGGCGCCGGCGGACATCGCCGCAGCGGCATCTAATATCCGATATTCCTCACCCGTAACCGTCGAAAGCCCGCAGCAATGCGGGCTTCGTTTTTTTTGAATTCAGCTGAACTGTGAAACGGTCACTGAACTACGTTGAATATCTCGCGGTGGCCTGACTCGACCAGGGTACAAAACTTCTGATACCAGTCATGCCACTGCTTCGAATCACCGGTCTGCGTATGCCCCTTCTCGTATTCAGCAAGATTATCGAAAGAACTCTCCATTACCAGCGTGTAGTAATTACCGCTAAGGTCCGTAAGAATGCGAGTCGGGTTATGACCGTTATTCTGCATGTACTTCTTGCCCTCTTCAAACATGGTGAGGGCGTCGCGGGCTTTTCCGAATTTGAGCTGGAATACGTCGCGGACGAGGATCATATGTTTCTCCTTTATTGGGTGTTGGTTGTTTGCAGGAAATACGAAAGCGCCAATGCCGAAATTTGTCGCTTTTGAATCAACCGTAAGGAGATAGCGGAAAATATCTGCTATCAGAAATAATCCAAAAATCTGCCATTTTGGCGTAAATATGCCATTTTGGTTGACGGCGAGCATGCCCAGATATATCGTTCCCGAATGACAATGGATTCAAAGTCGATCCTTCAGTTCATAGGTTCAAAGG
>DATKJY010000229.1:0-5626 GCA_035543175.1 Candidatus Acidiferrum sp. | reverse complement strand
TATGGTGATTCTTGACCGACAGGCCGACAAAATGACGCATCGCCTCCGGCTCGCTTATCTCCGGAAGGGCCGCGTCGGAGGTGCGGCGGAATTTCGCCGGAATCGAGGCAAGTATTTCGGATTCAGACCGGTGCATGTTGGGCAGCGTGTAACCGGTGCGGCCCGGCACCGACTTCTCATAAATCAACATTCGTTCGCTCACGGTATGCCACTCTCATTCAGGATGGGCGGCTTCATGCCGCCCGTCACATCTATTTCTTCTCCTCAGCCTTCGGCGGCGGAGGGTTCTTGAGTTTCTCGATTACCTTCTTGACGTAGGCGACATCCGACGTATCCGCGGTCGGATTGTGCTGAAGCCAGGTTTCGTACGCCGAAATTGCATTCGCGGTGTCTTTAGCCCTGCGGTAGGTATCGCCGATGTAGTACTCGGCGTCGGCCACAATCGGCTTGCCCGCGAAATCGGTTGCGATCGCCTTGAACGCCGTTACCGCCTTGTTATAATCCTTGTTACGGCGGTACATATCGGCCAGTGCCATGCGGCTTTCTCCCGACAGAGAGTCCGTTGGGTTGCCGGCGGCAATCACCTTGCCGTACCATTTCTCGGCGTCGGCATCCCCGCCGCGGTATTTGTACTTATCGGCGATTTGGAACATCGTATCCCGGTTGGGATTGACGGCAACCTTCTTAAGCAGGTCATCCAATGTTCCTATCCCCGCCATATAGTCTTTCGCCTGCTTGAGGAATTCATCCGGCGGGCTGTAAAACATGCGATCGATCTCTTTGCCGTTCTTGTCCAGCATCACCAGTGTAGGGTACCCGATGATATGGAACTCCTTTGAAAGAACGGTATCTTTCTCGGCGTCGATCTTTACCAGAACCATTTCATTGGTGAAGTAGTCAATTACTTTCGGATCTACGAACACGACCGTGTCCAGACGTTTGCACCACGTTCACCACACGGCGTAAAAATCGATTAGCAGCGGCCGCTGCTTGGCTAACGAGGCCGCCTTGGCATCCGCCAGATTGGTGTAATGCGGCGCCATCGGCTTGCCGGTCATTTTTTCGACCGACTCCTGAGCCAGAGCCGCCGTCACCAGCACCAGCAGGATCGCCAGCGCCAGTATCAGGTTGCTTCTTCGCATCTTCTCTTCCACCTCATCCTATCGTTGCAGGTTTCCTACGCTTCAGGCGCAATCCCGTCTTCGCCCAGCACTGTCTCAATAATGATCTCTGCTTCTTCTTTGAACTCTCTCGGCACCATGATCAGACAGACATCCGAACCCGGCTTTACCGCTCCGGCCAGCGCCTGATATACGTCCCCGGGGCCGAATTTCGACGGCATGACTACCGAAGGAATATTACTGGAATCGAGCGCCTCCTTGGCCTGCCCGGCGCGTCCGTTACTCTTCACCGTGCCCACCTGAACCCAACTGTCATCGGGCACAACCGCCGATGTCGATGTTGACGGTCGCTGTTTGAGGAGTTTCTCGTTGCAGTCGGGACAGACGGTCAGGTCGTTCCGATATTCGTATTCACAGTTGGGACAATACGCCACTCATGATTCCTTTCGATGCCATTTCTCCCCCAAAGTCATGGTTAGTATCTCCGCCGCCTCTTCGACATCGTCGCTGGGCACGGAGACTTCAAACAGCCCCGCTTGGCCGCTGTAAAATGAATGAAGGGTCAGACCGATCGCCCCGAAAAAACCGGATTTGGAGACAATCACGGCCGGTATCTCATAGGTGGTCAGCGTTTCCCGGGCAAAATCGGCGGACACTTTGTCCTCGATTGTCCCGAGAAGAATCCACTCCGAGTCGTGTTTCTCGTCAGCCAAGTCGCGTCCACAAATAGGGCAGTCTTCGGTCTGCGGCATCCATTCGGCCTTACAGTCGGGACAGAACACCACTGGAGGTCAGCTCCTTGAGGCCTGAAGCCAGCCGGGCGATCTCCCTGTCGCTTCGCTTCTCAGTCAGGGCCACTATCAAGCAGTTGCTCAGACCTGCATACCAGCGCCCGGCATCTACTCCCGGCAGGAAACCGCGCTCCACTCCGGCGAGAATAATCTCGCGAGCCGGCGCCGGCGTTTTAACGGTGAACTCCCGGACGAACGGACCTTTGAAATACGGCTCAAACCCACCCAGGCCGAATATCTTTTGCGCCGCCTGCTGCGCTTTCTCGGCCGACAATAGCGCCACCTTCTTGAACCCGGTCTTGCCGAGCAAGGTCAAATAGATGGCCGCGGTCGTGGCGCACAGCGCCTGGTTGGTGCAAATGTTCGAAGTTGCATTCTCTCGTCGAATATGCTGCTCGCGTGTCTGCAACGTGAGCACGAATCCCGGCTTGCCATCGACATCCTTCGTACGCGCAACCAGACGTCCCGGCATATAGCGAACGAGGTCCTTCTTGACGGCAAAAATGCCCAGAAGCGGCCCGCCAAACGACAGCGAGATCCCCATCGGCTGCCCCTCGGCGATGACGATATCAACGCCGTACTCCGCCGGCGTCTTTAGTATCGCCTGCGATACGACGTCGATCGCCAAGATCATCTTGCCGCCGACCTTATGAATCATCTCCGGCACGCGCTCGAGATCCTCAAGCAGGCCGAAAAAGTTCGGCTGGCTCATAAGCACGCATGCGGTTTTCTCGTCGATGACGTCTTCGAGACGATTGATATCGGTGACACCTTCTTTGAGCGGCACTGTGACGAATTCGAGATTGCGCCCCTGAAGGTATGTCGCCACCACTTCACGCCAGAGCGGGTTGACCGTCTCGGAAATGACGACCTTGTTCCGCTTGGTGACCGAAGTCGCCAGATGGATTGCTTCGGCCGCCGCGCTGCCGCCGTCGTACATCGAGGCATTGGCGACATCCATGCCGGTCAGCCGGCACATGTGGGTCTGAAATTCATAGATGACCTGCAGCGTCCCCTGCGAAACTTCCGGCTGATACGGAGTGTAGGCGGTCATGAATTCCGGGCGGTTCACGATAGTTGCGACCGCCGACGGAATGTAATGATCGTACACGCCGCCGCCCGCAAAACAGGTCAACCCCTCCCGGCTGGTGTGCGACAGATGTTCGATTTCCGTCAGCAGTTCGGTTTCGGAAAGGGAGGGAATATCCAGCGGGCGTTTGCTTCGCACGTCCACCGGAATATCGGCGACGAGCTCTTCGAAATTCTTGACGCCGATGGCTTCAAACATACGCCGACGGTCGTCGTCGGTGTTCGGTATATACGGATTCACGTTCTGACTGCTTTCTATAGGCAGAGAAGCTCTCTACCGCTGTTGTCCGCTTAGTGATGTTCCTTCAATAGCTGCTCGTACGCCTTGGAATCAAGCAATTGGTCGAGCTCCTTGGCGTTACTCACTTCGACCTTGATGATCCAGCCTTCGCCGTACGGGTCCCGATTGATAATCATCGGATCCGCCTCGATGGCCTTGTTCACCTCGACCACCTTTCCGCTGACCGGCGAAAACATGTCCGAAACGGCCTTCACCGCTTCGATCGTGCCAAACTTCCCCATCTGCTTCACTGCCAGGCCCACTTCCGGCATCTCGACAAATACGATATCTCCGAGTTCTCCCTGGGCGAAATCGGTGATCCCGACTGCGGCAACTTTGCCGTCCAGGCGCACCCATTCATGTTCTTTGGTATATTTCAGATTAGCTAGAACCTTCACTCGCGACCTCCACGCTCGCTGTCACTTGTTATTATTTTCAGCAGTAACTGTCTCGTTTACGATTTCCGCCGCCTGCGCAGCGATCGGCGCCTCCCCGGGCCTTTTAAGCGTAACCGACTTTTTCCGGGAAGCGGCGCTGCTCCGCTTCCACTGCATCGTTTCTTCGATAAATGACGTGCTATAATTGCCGGCCACAAAATCCGGATTCATCAGTATCTCCCGATGGATGGGGATAGTGGTCGGAACTCCTTCCACGATAAACTCGTCCAGGCACCGCCGCATGCGGATGATTGCCTCTTCGCGCGTCCGACCCTTGACGATCAGCTTGGCAATCATGGAATCATAATACGGCGGGATGAAATACCCGGCATAGACCGCCTTGTCGACGCGGACCCCGGGGCCGCCCGGTATATGGATGGCGTCGATGCGACCAGGCATCGGCCGGAAATCGTTATCGACATCCTCCGCGTTTACCCGGCATTCGATCACAGCCCACTTCGGGAGCATTTCTTCCTGGCGATATTTTATCTCTTCACCTAACGCAACCCTGATCTGGTCGCGAACCAAGTCCACCTCGTAGGCTTCCTCGGTGACCGGATGTTCCACCTGGATACGGGTATTCATTTCCATGAAATAGAAATTCCGGTCGGCGTCGACTAAGAATTCCACCGTACCCACGCCAAGATAGCCTACCGATTTGGCGCCTTTGACGGCGGCCTCACCCATGCGCCGGCGAAGGTCATCAGTCATCAGAGGCGACGGCGTCTCTTCGATAAGTTTCTGGTGACGGCGCTGTATCGAGCAATCCCGCTCGCCGTAGTGGTAGTAGTTGCCGAAATGGTCGCCGATCAACTGTATTTCCACATGGTGTGGGTTAATAATGGCTTTTTCCAGATACAGGTCGGGGCACGAGAAGGCATTGGCAGCCTCGGTCGAGGCTACATGAAAATTACGTTCTAACTCAGCCACATCGCGGCAGAGGCGCATTCCTTTACCACCGCCACCGGCCACCGCCTTTAGCATGACCGGATAGCCGAACTGCTCGGCCAGATCGCGAGCATCCTCAAATGATGCCACCACGCCGTCGGAGCCCGGAATCACCGGGACACCTGCCTTACGCATAGTGTCTTTGGCGACCGCCTTGTCCCCCATCTGTCGAATCTGCAGCGCTTTCGGTCCTATGAAAACAATCCCGCAGGATTCGCAGATTTCGGCGAAATCCGCATTTTCAGCCAAAAAACCGTAGCCTGGATGAATGGCTTCGGCATTAGTCACTTCGGCTGCGGCAATGATCCGCTGGAAATCAAGGTAGGATTGACTTGGCGAAGCCGGCCCGATACAGACATCTTCGTCGGCGAACCGAACGTGGACCGCATCGCGATCGGCCTCGGAATAGACCGCTACTGTCGACAAGCCAAGCTCGCGACAGGCGCGGATAATCCGAAGGGCGATCTCGCCCCGGTTGGCAATCAGGACCTTCTTGAACAATAATATTCCTTCCGTTAGAAGTCTGCTCCCTTATACGGAAACCGGCTCTAATCTGGGAGCTAATAATAACTCTTTTTCCGACCGGTTACAACAGGATACTGGCGCCCACCCTATGTACCAATTAAGTGTTTTTACAACAACGGCTTACGGAAAATAAACAGCCTGCCGACGAGCTGGGAAACTGGTAGGGCAAAACTGCTTCCGGTTCTGCCGTCTTTGCGAGGAGCTCCTCGCTCTTGGCTCTGGGCGACGAAGCAATCTCAGCGAGGGCCGGCTGCTGAAACCCCGCCGTCCCTCCGGCCCTTCCCTCACCGTCCCGTAGAATCTCTCCCGCCAATTGTGGAAGATTCCTCTACAAAACCTGCATGTCGCACAACCAATTCCGCTCATAATCCTTCTCCCGTTGGGAAAAGGTGGCCGAAGGCCGGTCGAGGGGATTTTGTCCGTTTGATTAATCTG